>CAZZXB010000105.1:0-6441 GCA_964658025.1 uncultured Janthinobacterium sp. | reverse complement strand
GTCCGGTGCGGAAACGCCGAGGAGGGAGAGCGAGGTGGCGAGGACGGTTTTCGTCGCGCGCGCGAGGCCGAGGCGCGCGACGGAGAGATCGGCGTCGGGCGTGAGCACCCGGCACGCGACGTAGAACTGCGTGAAATCGGCGGCGACGCTCTGCGCGTATCGGGCGAGGCGCGCGGGCGCGAGCGCGCTCGCCACGCCGCGGACGACGTCCGGGAATTCCGCGAGTCGGCGCGCGAGGGCCAGTTCGGTCGGTTCGACGAGACGTTCGAGCGCCTCGCCGCGCGCCGCGCGCGCCACGAGATCGGGCGGCGCGTTCCGTTCGATCGAGGCGATCCGCGCGTGGCCGTACTGCACGTAGAACACGGGGTTCTCGTTCGTTTTTTCTTTCGCGAGCGTGAGATCGAACGTCATCGGCATGTCGGCGTTGGACATCACGAAGAAGAAGCGCGCCGCATCGACGCCGACTTCGTCGATCACGTCGTCGAGCGTGAGCACGTCGCCGTGGCGCTTGCTCGAACTCACGAGCACGCCGTCGCGGATCGTCGTCATCTGTTGCGCGATCAACACCTCGATCGCGCCCGGTCTTCCGAACGCCGCCGCGATCGTGTGGAGCCGCGTGATGTAGCCGTGATGATCGGGGCCGAGGATGAGGATCGCGCGATCGTTGCGATCGAGTTTCTGCTTGTGATACGCGACGTCGGGCGCGTAGTACGTCGGGCGACCGTCGGAGCGGACGAGCACGCGATCCTTGTCGTCGCCGAAGGTCGTCGTGCGCATCCACGTCGCGCCGTCCGCCTCGAAGGTGTGACCGCGTTCGCGCAACGTCGCCACGCCCGCCTCGACGGCGCCCGAGAGATGGAGTTCCTTCTCGCTCTGCCAGCGATCGTACCGCACCCGAAAGCGTTCGGCCGTGCGCTCCTGTCCCGCGACGAGTTCGTCGCGCCCGATCTTCGCGAAGTGCGCGAGCCACGCGCTCTCGTCCGCGTCGCCGTCGTAGCGGTCGCCCTCGCGCGCGCGGATGCCGTGCGCGATCGGCAGCAGATAGTCTCCGGGATAGCCCTCGCTCGGAAACGGATACGCGGGATCGACCATCTGCCGGTATCGCGCGTGGAGCGAGCGCCCGAGCGTTTCGAGCTGCGAACCGGCGTCGTTGATGATCCATTCGGTTTCGACCGCGATCCCGCAGAAGCGCATCGCGTTCGCGATCGCGTCGCCGAGCGAGAGCGTCCGGCCCTGGACGACGACGAGCGGCCCCGTCGGGTTCGCGCTGCCGAATTCGAGCGACACGCGCTCGCCCGTGGCTTCGGTCGCGCGACCGAAATTCGCGCCGTCGCGCAAGATCGTCGCGACCGTCTCGTGCCAGAACGCGGGCGCGAGGCGGATGTTCACGAAGCCCGCCGCGGGCGTCGCCGACGCGACGATCGCGTGGAGATCGGGATCGAGTGCGAACGCGCGCTCCACGAGCTCGCCCGCGAGGATCTGCGGCGAGCGCTTCGCGTGTTTCGCGAGCTGGAGCGCGACGTTCGAGGCGAAATCGCCGAAGTCGGTATTGCGCGGCGCTTCGAACGCGACGCGGGGTGCGGCGACTTCTGGGACGAGCGCGGCCGCGGCGCGTTCGAAGGCGGCCGCGACGCGTCCGAGGCCCGGGAGCGGCGCGTCCGCGATCTTGGAATTCATCGACGCGTCCCATTCGCGGTCGGCGGTCGTGAGTCCACGTCCGTCTGCGGGGGCGGCGATCGCCCCGCGTCGGCGGCGGTCCGATCGGATCGGAGACGGGCGGATCGCGGGTCGGCCGACGTCCGACTTCGTCCCTCAGTGGTGGTACGGTTCGTTGCGCGCGATCTTCGCGGCGCGATAGAGTTGCTCGAGCGCGAGCGCGCGGACCCATTCGTGAAGGAACGTGAGTTTCGAGAGCGACCAGGCGAAGTCGGCGCGCGCGAGCAGCGCGTCGCTCGCACCGAACGTGCCGGCGATCGCGATCGCGATGCGCGCGGTCCCCGCGTTCGCGTGTCCCTCGAGCCGCAATGCGAGATCGGAACTCGCGAGTTCGGTGCCGCCGCGTTCGAGCAACCAAAACGGATCGCCCGGATCGAGCGCGCGCACGATGCGCTCGCCTTCCTCGCGCATCGCCCGCGCGGGATCGTTTCCGGGCGACGCCGCGACCTCGACGATCTCGACCGGCGTGTAGTGCTTGAGCCGCGCCGCGAAATCGTCGACGGCATCGGCGACGTAGCGTTCGCGGATCTTCCCGACGGCGACGAGACGGATCTTCATCCGAGCGCGCGTTCGCGCGAACGATTCCGGCGCCCCCGGGCGCGCGCTCAGCCGCCGCGAGATCGGACGAGCGCGAACGTTCCGGCGCCGGGACGTTCGACGCGTCCCTCGAGTTCGAGTCGCACGAGCGTGGCGACCACCTCGCCCGCGGCCGCGCCGCTCGTCGCGACGAGTCGATCGAGATCGAGCGCTCGCTCCTCGCGTAGGGCGCGTAGGAGCGTGCGGCCGAGCGGATCGCTCTCGCTCCGGCCGCCGTCCGCGCCCGGACCGCGCGAAGCCGAACGCGGGGTCGCGGGAGCCTTCACGCCGAGGGCTTCGAAGACGTCGGCGGCATCGCGCACGAGCGTCGCGCCGTCGCGGATGAGCGCGTTGCAGCCCGCGGCTTTCGGGCGGTCGACGTCGCCCGGAAACACGAGGACGTCGACGCCGAGCTTCGCACCCCAACCCGCGGTGTTGAGCGCGCCGCTACGCGTGGCGGCTTCGACGATCACGATCGCGTCGGAGAGCGCCGCGACGACGCCGTTTCGCTCCAAGAATTGAAACGGACGCGCCGGTTCCTCGGGCGCGTACGGCGAGACGACCGCGCCGCCGCTCGCGATCATCGCGTTCGCGAGCGCGCGATTGCGCGCCGGAAAGAACCGATCGTGGCCGCCGCCGAGGACGCCGATCGTGGTCCCGCCGCCGTCGAGCGCACCGCGATGGGCGGCTTCGTCGATGCCGACCGCGAGCCCCGAGACGACGACGACGCCGGCGCGGGCGAGCGTCCGTCCGAGCTCGCGCGCCCGCGCCTGCGCCGCCGCCGACGGCGCGCGCGAGCCGACGATCGCGATCGTCCTACGGTCGATCGTCTCGAGCGATGCGAGCGAGCCGAGCGTCCAGAGCGCCGCGAACGGGACCGACGCCGCGCGATCGCGGCGAAGCCCGGTGAGGACGGCTTCTCGGGACACGAGCCGCGGGCGAGGGGACTCCATCGTAAATCGCGCTTCGCGACGAGGGGATGCCTCGGCAACCCACGAGCGAGGAAACCATCCTCCGTCTCAGAATGCACGGCGGGATTGCGGCGTCCGCTACCCCTCCCAAAAGAGGGGATGCTCGTGGCCCGGCATCCGAGGAGAAGAAGCGATCATGGCGACACCGCAGGCCTATTGCGTCAAGTGCAAGACGAAGCGCGAGATGCAAGACGCGACCCAAGTCACGATGAAAAACGGTCGGCCCGCGACCGAGGGGAAGTGCCCCGTCTGCGGCACGAAAATGTTCAAGATCGGCGCCGCTTAAGCGGCGCCGTCGTTCGGCCCGTCGGCGCGGCGTTTGCGGCGGCGGAGCCTTGTGGCTTATACTGGCCTCGGGCCCTATATCTTGGGCCTCTCGTGGAGGCTCGAGCACCCAACTGATCTGTCCGAGTTGCCGGAAGAGCGAGACCCGGGTCGTCGATTCTCGTGACGACGAGAGCGTCGTGCGGCGTCGTCGCGAGTGCCTCGATTGTCGCCAACGTTTCACGACGTACGAGCGCATGGAAGCGCCGCGCCTCTTCGTCGTGAAAAAAGACGGTCGGCGCGAGCAGTACAACCGCGACAAGGTGCTCACCGGACTGCGTCGCGCGTGCGAGAAGCGACCGGTCTCGGAAGCGCAGATGGAAGACGTCACCGCGTCGCTCGAACGCGAACTGTTCTCGCGCGGCGAGAACGAGGTGCCGACGGCGATGGTCGGCGAGAAGCTCATGGAGGCGCTCAAGGCGATCGACAAGGTCGCCTACATCCGCTTCGCGAGCGTCTATCGCTCCTTCGACGACATCACGAGCTTCCAAGCGGAATTGGCCGAGCTTGCCAAGTGAGGGGGCCGTGCCGATCGGCATCGAGCGTCTCGCGGGCTTCGAGGATCTGCCGCTTCCGGCGTACATGACCGCCGGCGCCGCCGGCGCCGACGTCTGCGCGGCGCTCGCGGACGATCTCGTACTCGCCCCGGGCGAGCGCGCGCTCGTCCCGGCCGGATTCCGTCTCGCCATCCCCAGCGGCTTCGAGGTGCAGGTCCGGCCGCGGAGCGGGCTCGCGCTGAAAACCGGGGTGACGATCCTCAACGCGCCGGGGACGATCGATGCCGATTACCGCGGCCCCGTGGGCGTCGTGCTCGTCAATCTCGGCGCGACGGCGCACACGATCCGGCGCGGCGACCGGATCGCCCAGCTCGTCGTCGCTCGCGTCGCGCGCGCGATCTTCGACGAATCGCTCGTACACGACGAGACCGAGCGCGCGGCGGGCGGCTTCGGCAGCACGGGGCTCTCGCACGCGTGAACGTCTACGTGATCGGGGCCGGTGCCGTCGGCACGTATTTCGGCGAGGCGTTGCGCGCCACGGGCGCCGACGTGACGTACGCGCCGCGCGCGCTCGCGGAGGTCGTGGAGCGGCCGATCGATCTCGCGATCGTCGCGGTGAAGGCGTACGACACGGGCGGCGCGATCGAAACGCTCCGGCACGCCTTCGGCGGGCGCGACGACGCGACGGTCCTGACGCCGCAGAACGGCGTCGGCAACGAGGAGCGGCTCGCCGCCGCGTTCGGTGCGGATCGCGTCGTATCGTGCGGTCTGACGGTGCCGCTCGAGCGCGACGCGACGGGTCGCGTCCGGGCGGCGAATCGCGGCGGCATCGCGCTCGCGCCCGTCGGCGACGTCTCGCACAATTGGCTCGTCGCCGCGTTCGAGGGCACGACGATCCCCGTCGCCGTCGCGACCGATTACCGCTCCCTCAAGTGGTCGAAGCTCGCGCTCAACGTCGTCGCGAACGCGTCGTGCGCGATCCTCGGGGTGCTCCCGGAGCGGATGATGCGGATGGACGGCATGTTCGAACTCGAACTGCGCGCGATGCGCGAGACGCACGCGGTGATGCGCGCGATGGGCGTCGCGACGATCGATCTGCCGCGCTATCCCGTGCGCGCGTTGCAGGCCGTCGCGCGTCTGCCGAGGCCGCTCGCGCGGGCGCTTCTCGCGCGACGCATCGCGGGCGCGCGCGGCCGCAAGGCGCCCTCGCTGTTACTCGAACTGCGCGGCGGCGAGAACCGAACCGAGGTCGGGGTGCTCAACGGCGCCGTCGTCGCGGCGGCGGCGGCGAGCGGGATCGCGGCGCCCGTCAACGCGGTCTTCGCGCGCGTCCTCGGCGACATCGCGAACATGCCGCAACTCTGGGCGAAGTATCGCGAGCGCCCCGCCGCGCTCGTCGCGGAAGTCGCGGCCGAAGAACGGCGCGCGGCCTACGCCGCGAAACCCGCGTGAGCGAACGGTTTTCGGCTCCGGGCGGCTAAGTCCGTACGATGCGTAACCCCGTCGTCCCCGAGTCGCTCGATAGCTGGGCGATCCTGCACCGACTCTTCCGATTCAGGCGGCGCGCGTTCGACGCGCTCTCGGCGCCGGCGCGGGCGGAGGTCGCGCGCGAGGCGCAAGGCTATCTCGAACTGCTCGCACGCTCGGACGAAGGCGACGTCTCGGTCGCGCAGATCCTCGGGCACAAGAGCGATCTCATGCTCACGCATTATGCGAAGACGTTCGACGAGCTCGGCGGCGTGCAGACGGCCTTCGATAAGCTCGCGCTCGCGGAGTACGTGGAACCCGCGACGTCGTACGTCTCGATCCTCGAACTCGGGCTCTACGAAGCGACGGGCAAGATCCACGCCGAACTCGCGGAGCGCGGGCTCAAGCCGAACGGACCGGAATGGATCGCCGCGTTCGACGCCGCGCTCGACGATCAGGCGCGCCAACCGCGCAACGCCGGGCGGCTGTGGGCGAAGATCCCGCCGCGCCGCCACGTCTGCTTCTATCCGATGGACAAGAAACGCGGCGAGTCGATCAATTGGTACATGTTGCCGTACGAAGATCGCGCGCGGATGATGCTCGATCACGGCAAGATCGGCCGTTCGTTTCACGGGCTCGTCACGCAGGTGATCTCGGGCTCGATCGGCTTCGACGATTGGGAATGGGGCGTCGATCTCTACGCCGACGATCCGCTCGTCTTCAAGAAGCTGATCTACGAGATGCGCTTCGACGAAGCGAGCGCGCGCTACGCCGCGTTCGGACCGTTCTACACGGGTCTGCAGTTCTCGATCGTCGAGCTCCCGCGCTACCTCGAAGGCGACGGCGTCCCGCAATTGCACGCGGCCCGGGAGACCGCGCTCCGCTAACCG
>CAZZXB010000104.1:0-10299 GCA_964658025.1 uncultured Janthinobacterium sp. | reverse complement strand
AGCGCGCGTTCGATCGCGACGACGAACGGCAAGCGCTCGAAGTAGCCGTGCAATTCCGGATCGTCGATCGAGCGGGCATACGTCCGCGCGATCTCCGCCGCGGCCTCGAGCGCGTCGTTGGCACGCGGATCGTCGAACCAATGGAAGATGCACGCGGCGATCCACGTCGGAAAGGCGGGATAGATCGCCGCGCTGCCCGCGGCGGCTTCGATCGCGAGGATGCGCTCCGCGTGGTCGAGCGCCGTCGCGACCGCTCCGGCGCGCGCGTAGGCGAGCGCGAGATCGGCGAGATCGCTCACCGCGCTCGCGATCCGCGAGAGTTCGAACTGCAACGCGAGACCCTCGGTCATGTGCGCGATCGCGGCGTCGAGTTCGCCGAGATCGCGCTCGGCCGCCCCGACGTTCGCGAGCGCCTGCGCGCGGTATGCGGGATGCCCGATCGCTTCGGCGCGCGCGAGACCCTCGCGTCCGAGATCGCGCGCGCCGAGCGCGTCGCCTTCTAAGAGTGCGATGAAGCTCTCGTTGAGCAGCGCGGCAGTGCAGGCGCGCTCGTCTCCGAGAAAGAGTTGGTGGACGCGCGCCGCCCGCCATAGCGCGCGCGAGCGAACGAGATCGCCGCAGCGCCCGTGCAACATCCCGAGATTCATCAAGACGCGTGCGAGGCCGCCGCGATCGCCGATCGATTCGAAGATCGCCGCGGCGCCGCGATTCGCGTCGCGCGCTTCCTTCCAGCGCGAGAGGCGTAGCGACGCCGCGGCGATCGCCGCGAGCGCGCGCTTCTCCGACGCGATCGCCGATCGCGCGAAAGCGCTCCGCGGCTTCCTTGCCGCGCACGACGACTTCCTCGAATCGCTGTTGCGACATCGCGACCGACGTGGCTTGCAGGTGCGTCTCCGCGAGGATCACGGGATCGTCCGTCGTGCGGGCGAGTTCCGTCGCATCCACGAGCAAGCGTTCGGCCTCGCCGAACGCGCCCGTGTTCGCGAGCGTCTCGATCAGCGCCGACAAGGCGCGGACGCGTTCGCGCGGCGCGTCGCTCGATGCGAACGCGTCGAGCGCTTCGCGCGCCGAATCCGCCGCCTCGTCGTAGGCGGAGCACGCGACGTTGAGGAGCGCTTCCGCGCACGCGGCGACGCCGCGCCAATACGGCGATCCGAGGGAGGATCCGGCCGCGCGGAGCGCCGCGATCGCGGTGCGCTCGTCCGCGCGTTCGCCCGTCGCATGGGCGAGCGCGATCCGACGCTCGAGCACGCGGCACCGCATCGCGTCGTCGGTCGCGAGTCGTTCCAGCCGATCGAGATCCGCGCGTCCGGCGGCGTAGGCGCCGAGCCGCGAGGCGGCCTCTTCGCGCAGGAAGAGCGCGTCGACGTCGTCCGGATCGTTCGTCAGTGCGAGCGACGCGAAGCGCAGCGTGTCGTCGTTCGCGAACACGTCGGCGGCCTCGCGCGCGGCCCGTCTCGCGGTACGCGCCGCATCGCCGCGCATCTTCGCGAGATCGTAGTGGTGCGCGAGATCGCGCGCGCTCCCCGTTCCCGCGCGCTCGAGGACGTGCGCGACGCGCGCGTGCCGGCGCGCGCGGACGGCGGCGTCGATGCGATCGTAGATCGCGGTCGCGATGAGATGGTGCGTGAAGACGAAATCGAAACGATCGCGCGCACCCGCCTCGCGGACGAGACGACGGTCGAGCAGCTCGTTGAACCCGGCGAGCGTCTCGCCCGCGGAGAGTCCCGCGACGTCGCCGACCACGTCGACGTTACATCCGCGGCCGCAGATCGCCGCGATCTCGGCGATCGTCCGGGCGCGATTGCTCAGGCGGTCGGTCCGCGCCGCGATCACGCTTCCGATGGTCTCGGAGCGCGGAGCGGAGGCGACGTCGCTCGTCCCGCGTTCGAGCGCGTCGGCGACGGCCTCGCTCAGAAAGAGCGGGTTGCCCTCGCTAAAGGCATACATGCGATCGAGCAGGTTCGGGTCGTCGATCGCGGACGTCGCGAGGATCCGGGCCACCTCGTCGCGATCGAAACGGCCGAGCTGGATCGTCGAAACGCGCTGTTCCGCGCCGAGCGCGTGGACGAGCTTGCGCAACGGGTGCGACGGCGGCGTCTCTTCGAGGCGGTACGTTCCGACGACGAGCGCGCGCGTCCGTGCGATCCGTCGGGCGATCGCCGCGATCGCGTCGATCGTCGTCTCCGCGGCCCAGTGGAGATCTTCGAGCACGAGCAGGAGCGGCCGCGACGCGGCGACGTGTTCGACGGCGCGTGCGATCGCTTCGAGCAGACGCGTCGCCTCGCGTTCCGGCGCGAGCGCGGCGAGCTCCACGTTCGCGGTCGCCGGGAGATCCGGCAGGATGCGCGCGAGCACGCGCGTCGTCAGGGGCGGAAGCGGGCTCGCTTCGAGGACGGGGAGCGCCGAGCGGAGCGCTTCGACGAGACACTGGTACGGCGGCGATTCGGGCGACGCCGTCTCGCCGCCGTAGGCCCGGCCGCCCTCGCTCTCCACGAGCCGCGCGATCTCGCCGACGAGTCGCGTCTTCCCGATCCCGGCCTCGCCGCTGAGGATCACGACGTTCCCGAACCCGCGTGCGGCGCGATCCCAGGCGTGACGGAGCTTCGCGCGCTCTTCCTCGCGACCGAAAAACGGGAGGCGATGCGCCCGCGTCGCGCGCGGCGTCGACGGCTCGTCCGCGAACGTCGCGCGGGCGCCGACGAGCGAACGGTTCGCACGGATCGCGTCGCGCAGCGCGAGCGTCTCGGGCATCGGCACGAGGTTCATCTCGTCGCGCAGGCGCTCGGCGAAACGATCGTATTCGACGAGCGCGCCCGGCGTATCGCCCGAATCGTAGCGTAGCGACATCGCCTGTCGCACGACGTCTTCGCGCCAGGTATCGCTCGCGAGGATACGGTGCGCGCACGCGAGCGCGGACGCGTACGCGCGCGCCTCGCGATGTCGCTCGACGAGCGCCTCGAGCGTACGAAAATAGATCGCGCGCAGTCGCTCCCGCTCGCCGAGGATCCAATCGTCGTAGCAATCTTCCATGAGATCGCCTACGTAGAGGTCGACCGCGCGCTCGTGGGTCGCCGGATCGCTCGCGAGTCGTTCGAACGAGAGCGCGTCCACCGACGCTCCGGCGGCGGCGTTCCAGCGCACCGTCTCGTTGTCGACGACGAGCCACGGATCGGCGTCTCGTTCGGGGAGCGCCTTGCCCGCGAGATAGAGATAGCGTCGCAGGTTCGCGAGCGCCGCCTCCTCGTCGTCGTCCGGAAACAGCGTGTACGCGAGCGACTCGCGCGAGACGGCGATTCCCTTCCGTAAGATGAGGTACGCGATCATCGCGAGCGTCGTCGGACGCTTCGCGAACTTGACGGAACGACCGGAAACGACCACGTCGGCATGGCCGAGTAGTCGCACGTCGAGCGCGGTCGCCGTTTCGATCACGGAAGCGGAGTTAGCGAGAAGCGCCTTTCCCTCCCGGTCGGGTCGCTCGGCCTACGCGGCACCGGCGTCCGAACGACTCGCGTCGCCGAGATTACTGCGTCGACGGCTGTAGGCGAAAAAGATCACGAGTCCGATCGCCATCCAGGTGAAGAACGCGACGAGCGTCTGCACCGGAAGTCCTTTGAGGATCAGTCCGATCGCGCCGAGCGCCGATAACGCGGGCACGACGGGGTTACCCGGACAGGTGAAGCCGCGTTTGAGATCCGGTTGCTGACGACGCAACACGATGACGCCGACCGAGACGAGCGCGAACGCGAAGAGCGTTCCGATATTGACGAGGTTCGCCACGACGTCGAGTTGCCCGATGCCGGCGACGACCGCGACGACGATTCCGATGATCGCCGACGACATGTACGGCGTGCGAAACGTCGGATGGATTTTCGAAAAGAGCTTCGGTAATAATCCGTCGCGCGACATACTGAAGAAGACGCGACTCTGGCCGTACAGCATCACGAGTAAGACCGTCGTGAGCCCCGCGATCGCCCCGAGCGCGACGATCGCGCCCGCCCAACCGAGGCCGAGCGAGATGAGCGAGAACGAGACGGGCGAGGGCACGTTGAGCTTCGTGTACGAGATGATCCCGGTCAACACGCCCGAGACGATGACGTAGAGCACCGTGCAGACGACGAGGCTTCCGATGATCCCGCGCGGCAGATCGCGACCGGGATTCTTCACCTCCTCGGCCGAGGTCGAGACCGCGTCGAATCCGATGTAGGCGAAGAAGACGAGACCCGCGCCGTTGATGACGCCGTTCCAGCCGAAGGGTAAGAACGGATGCCAGTTCGCGGGGTTCACGTGTCCCACGCCGACCGCGATGAAGAACACGACGATCGCGAGCTTGATCGCGACGATGATCTTGTTGACCGTCGCGCTCTCCTGCGTCCCGCGGATGAGCAACATCGTGATCAACAAGATGATGACGAACGCGGGGACGTTGAGAAAGCCGCCGTCGAACGGATTGGTTCGCAGCGCCATCGGGATCTTGAGGCCGAACGTCGCGAACAGGAAGTCCGAAAAGTATCCGGACCATCCGATCGCGACCGTCGCCGCGCCGAGCGCGTATTCGAGGATGAGCCCCCAACCGACGATCCAGGCGAGCAGTTCCCCGAGCGTCGCGTAGACGTACGTGTAGGCGCTCCCCGAGACCGGTACCGTCGACGCGAGCTCCGCATAACAGAGCGCGGCGAGCGCGCTCACGATCCCCGCGATCACGAACGAGAGCACGACGCCCGGGCCCGCGCTCAGCGCCGCGGCCTTGCCGGTCAGGACGAAGATGCCCGTCCCGATGATCGCGCCGATGCCGAGCGCCGTGATGCCCCAGACCCCCATCGCGCGCTTGAGCTTCTCGCCCTCGCCCGCCTCTTCGGTCTGCGCCAGGATCGTGGTAATCGACTTGCGCCGAGAAAGCGAAGCATCCATGGCCGTTCGTTCACCGCCGACGGGTATTTTGACTTCCGCGTTGCAAGTCGCCGCGATGGAGCCGTCGCCCGCCGTCGCCGCGTCCGAAGTCGCCGCGATCGCCGCCGTCGCGAACGATCCCCGCGCGGCGCTCGTGATCGCCTTCGGTCGCGCGTATCACGAATCGGGGATGGCGAGCGACCAACTCGAAGAGGTGATGCACGCGGTCGCCGGCGCGCTCGACCTGGAATTACAGGTCTCCGTCCTACCGACGAGCATCACGGCCGCGCTCGGACCGCCGCAGGAACAGAACGTCGTCCTGTTGCGGCTCCCGCCGGGTCAGATCGATCTGCGTCGCCTCTCGCTGCTCAACATCGTGTTCGATCGCGTCCTCGAGCGACGGATCGCGAGCGAGTTCGCGATCTCGGAGATCGCGCGCATCGCCGCATTCACGGGCCCCTTACCGCCGCTCGCCGTGATCGCCGCGTATTGCACGCTCTCGACGGGCGTCGCGATCGTGCTCGGAGGTGGCCGCCACGAAGCGTATGCGGCGGCCGCCGTCGGCGTCGCGGTCGGCGTGGTCTCCCTCTTTCGCGCGCGCTACGCGGCGGTCGATCGCCTTTTCGAAGTCCTCGCGGGCTTCGTCGCGACGGTGATCGCATCGCTCTACGCGCGCGACGTCCATCCGCTCGCGATCTACGTTCCGCTCGTCGCGGGCGTCGTCCAAGTGCTCCCCGGTTGGCAACTCACGACGGCGCTGCAAGAACTCGCGAGCCACAACCTCGTCGCCGGAACGTCGCGACTCGGCAGCGTGTTCATGACGCTCCTCTCGCTCGGATGCGGCTTCGCGCTCGGCATCGCGATCGTCGGTCCGGGCGACATGCACGCGGGGGCGTTGAAGTACGCGCCGATCCCGACCGTCGCGTTACTCGGCGCCGTCTGCGCGGTCGCGTTCGGCATCGGCGTCCTCGAACGCTCGCGCTTCGCCGACGGCGGGTGGGTCCTCGGCTCCTGCGCGATCGCCGAACTCGCGTATCGCTTCTTCGCGTCGACGCCCGCCTTTCAAGTCGCGACGTTCGGCGCGGCGTTCGTCGTGGCGGGCTTCGCGAACGTCGGCGCCCGCCTGCTGCGCGTGCCGCAGGCGGTGCTCCTCATCCCGGGCGTCATCATGATCGTCCCGGGATCGCTCAGCTACGAGAGCATCCTCTACATCATCCAGAGCAAGGCCGCCGACGCCGGCCCGATCGCGCTCAACGCGGTGGTCGCGGCCGTCGAGATCGTTTCGGGTCTCTTGCTCGCGCAACTCATCGTCGCACCCCGCGCGCGCGCGTGACGGCGCGCCTTTTCGAATCGCGCGTAGGGAACGCACGCGGTGGGCGGCGACGTTACGATTGGGAATACGACGTCATGGTCTCAGTAAGGAGTACATCAGCATGAATCTGGCACGCATCGCGACGGCGGCACTCGGTCTCTCGCTCGCGTTCTCATCGACGGCGGCGCTCGCGCAGACGACGCAATCGATCCCCGCGGGATCGACCATCAACACGCAACTCACGTCGCCCGACATCAACACGAAATCCGCGAAGGACGGCGACCAGGTGACGATGCAGGTAGTCGCACCCTATCCGAACGACGTGACGGGCCTCGAAGGCGCGTCGATCCACGGCCACGTCGCGAGCGTCCGCGCGGCGGGTCAGGGCCGCAAGGCGTTGTTGACGCTCGCGTTCGATTCGATTTCGTTCGCCGACGGACACACGGCGCCCGTACAGGGTTCGGTCCTCAAGATGGACGCCAAGAGCGAGAACACGACGGCGCGCAAGGGGCTGGGCGCGGCCGTAGGAGCCGCGGTCGGAAGTCAGACGATCGGTCGCGTCCTCGGCGGCACGCTCGGAAGCGTCGTCGGTCTCGCGGGCGGCGCCGCCGCCGGGTACGCATACGGCAACAACGCGAAGGCGAACTTCAACGTCGCGACGGGCGCGCACGTGCGCATCCAGACGTCGTCCGATCTCGAAGTCCCGCGTCGCCAGGCGGGGCAGTAAGCCGCGGGTCTCGCCCGTTCCGATCCAAGAAAGACTCGGCCGTGCGCGGCCGAGTCTTTTTTTGGGAACTTCCGGAACACGATGAGCGTGAAGGCACAATTCCCCGAAGAACAGACGGCGGACGGCGCGTTCGAACGCCAGGGCGACGCGTTTCGCGATCGGATCTCGGCGGACGGTTCGACCGCCTTCGCGCCCGCCGCCGATCGCTACCATCTCTACGTCTCGCTCGCGTGTCCGTGGGCGCACCGCACCGTGATCGTGCGCGCGCTCATGGGGCTCGAGGACGCGATCGGCATGACGGTCGTCGACCCGATCCGCGACGAGCGTGGGTGGGCGTTTCGCGACGTCCCGGGCGCCTCGCGCGACCCGCTCAACGGCTTCGCGTATCTGAGCGAAGCGTATCTCGCGCGCGATCCGGACTATCGCGGTCGCGTCACGGTTCCGGTCCTTTGGGATACGCGCACGAACGCGATCGTCAGTAATTCCGACGACGACATCATGCGCGATCTCGAAACGCGCTTCAAGGCCTTTGCGAAACACGCGATCGATCTCTATCCCGATCGTCTCGCGGAGGAGATCGACGCGCTCAACGAGCGGATCTACGCGTCGCTCAACGACGGCGTCTACCGGGCCGGATTCGCGACGACGCAGGACGCGTACGAACGCGCCGCGCGGGGCGTGTTCGCGACGCTCGACGAGCTCGACGACCGGCTCGGGTCGCGGCGCTATCTCTTCGGCGACGTTCCGGTCGAAACCGATTGGCGCACGTTCGTGACGCTCGTGCGGTTCGATGCGGTCTACGTCGGACATTTCAAATGTAATCTGCGTCGCATCGCCGACTATCCCAATCTCTCGGGCTATCTGCGCGATCTCTACCAACTTCCGGGGATCGCCGCAACCGTGAATCTCGATCACATCAAGCGACATTATTACGCGACGCACGACGACATCAATCCGACGCGCGTCGTGCCGATCGGACCCGCGCTCGACCTCGACGCACCGCACGATCGCGCGCGGGTCGCGTCGCGCTAAGGTCGAGATTTCGCGAAGTTTCGCTCCGGCCGAGACGACCCCGCATGCGGCTCCGTTCCGTAAAGCGGAAGTAACCATTCCATGACCGCATCGATTCGAACGTTCCGCGCGACGCATACGCTCTTCACGATCCTCGCACTCTTCGCGCTCGTCGCGTCGATCGCGCCGCGACCCGCTTCGGCCGACGGCGCCGCGAGCACGCGCAACATCATCCTCGGTGCCGCGGCGGCCGTCGCCGGTATCGTGATCTACGACAACGTGCGACACAAACGCGCGGCGGCGAATCAAGTCGTCGGCTACACGCGCGACGGCGGCACGGTCCACGCCGACGGCCGCGTGACGTATCCGACCGGCCGGACGTATTATACGAGTAACGGAGACGGTCGCGTGTGCGGCTACGGCTACGGGAACGCCTGTAACGGAACGCCCGTCGTCTACCGCAGTCGCGAGGACGACGAACGCGATCGCTGGCGCTCGGATCGCGGAGATCGCGGTTGGCACGGCCACCGCCACGACGACGACCGTCGCGACCGGTGGCGGCACGACCGCGACGGCGATCGCTGAGGCCGGCGCGCGCGAGCGCGCGTGAATCGGAAACGCGGCCGGCGACGTTATACGTTACGTCATGCGAAGCCGCCCGCGCCCCCACTCCGTCCTCGCCGTCGCGGCGATCGCCCTCGCCTTGCTCGCACGCGCGCAGGCACCGCCCGCGGCGGCCGCGACGGATTCCACGGCGCGCGGTACGGAGACGGCCGTGCTCGCGGGCGGATGCTTCTGGGGCATGGACGAGGTGTTCGAAGCCGTGAAGGGCGTGACCGACGTGACGAGCGGATATTCCGGCGGCGACGCGGCCCACGCGACGTACGACGAGGTCTCGACCGGCACGACGGGTCACGCGGAGTCGGTGCGGATCACCTTCGATCCCAAACGCGTTTCGTACGCGACGTTGCTCGCGGTCTATTTCGGCGTCGCGCACGATCCGACGACGCGAGATCGACAGGGTCCCGACGAAGGATCGCAATACCGTTCGGCGATCTTCTACGCGTCGCCCGAACAGAAGAAGATCGCCGACGCGACGATCGCGTCGCTCACGGCGCGACACGCGTTCGCGGCCCCGATCGTCACGCAAGTCGTTCCGTTCCGCGCGTTCTATCCCGCCGAATCGTACCACCAGCATTTCGCCGAGCGAAATCCGACGTATCCGTACATCGTCGAAGTCGACGAGCCCAAGATGGTGGCGCTCCGCGAGAAATTTCCGAAGCTCGTCCGCGCGAGATAGCGGCGGGCGTCAGCCCTCGCTGCCGCCGCCGCCGTGGAGTTGCTTTTCGATCGCCTCGGCACACTTAGGATGACCGCACGCACAGGCGACGTTCTGCGGATCGCGCGCGTCGGGCGACGCGCAAAAGTCGGAACATGCCGCGTTGGAGGCGTCGGTCTCGCAGAGACATGCGAGATTCTCGCAACGCAAAGGTGTCGTGCCGGTCGTCATGTCGTCGGGTTTCCCGCGAGCATCCGCCGCGAAACGAGCGGCAGGTGCGGACGGATCGCCGAACGCAGTGCGACGGGATGGACGGGGACAACGAAGAGCATCCTCTGGGCGCGTTCGCCGGATTCGACGCGCTCGCGCCGGAACTCCAAACGCTGTTGCGCGAGGCGGAGGCCGGCGACGAGCGTCGGCGCCCCGAACTCCTCGGTCGCGTGGCGGACGTCCTCAACGTCTTCATCGGACTCGATCTCCTGCAATACGTCTTCATGCCGACCCCCGACGACGAACCGCTCGAGATCGATCTCATCGCGCCGAACGGCGAGGATTCCGCGGCCGTCGCCTGGTTCACGGTCGACGAGGCGGGATACGACGAATTCCGCGACGCGGTGACGCTCTTCGGCGACGTCGCCGACGTCCTCAACCCCCCGATCGTCCTCGACGTCGACCAGGACGTCGAGGGTGCCGACGGGCTCGTCGCGGAGGATTGAGCGCCCCGGCCCTTTCCAGGATCGTGCGGCCCGGGTATACTGGAGCTCGTATGACGATGGAAAGACTGGTGCGCTCATAGCCGCTCGTGGCTCGTATTCCAACCGCGCTCGCTCGACCGAGGAACCCTCGAAAGAAGCGCCGCTCGAACTCTTCGGAACGATCAAGCAGGTGTTCCCGAGCACGACCTTCGCGGTCGAGCTCGAAAACGGCCAGACGATCCTCGCCCACATCGCGGGGCGGTTGCGCCGTCATCGCATCAAGATTCTACCGGGCGACCGCGTCGATCTCGAGATGTCGCCGTACGACCTGACGAAGGGTCGGATCGTCTACCGCTACCGCGCGGGCGAAGCGCGCCGGAGCTAG
>CAZZXB010000103.1:0-10593 GCA_964658025.1 uncultured Janthinobacterium sp. | reverse complement strand
GCCATCCTGGGTTCGAACCAGGGACCTCATGCTTATCAAGCATGCGCTCTAACCAACTGAGCTAATGGCCCGTCTCGCGGCGACTGACCGGGGTTCGTCGCCGGAGACATCGGCCCTTCCCACCGATGCGGCCGTCGCCGCACGCCGCGAACGAAGCTCAGATCATCGCGATGTATTTTTTGAGGATCTCGTCGTCTTTTTTCGCCTGATCCATCGCCATGTCGCGCAGCGCGTTGAGCTCGCGAAGCCGTTCCGTGTGGAGTTCGGTCGTCGCGTTGAAGTTCGCTTTCATCACGTCGAGTCGCGCTTGCATCTCCTGTTGGCGCGACTGCTGCGCGATCATGATGAGCTCGGCACGGCGCGAGAACGCTTCGGCGAGCGTGGCCGCCGTATCGGGGACCGACTCCGCCGTGTCGTCGAGCGGCGCGCGTTCGGCGCCGTCCGCAGCGGACGGCACCGCGACGGACGGAGCCGCGGGGCGCGAACCGCAAACGCCCGCCGCGGCGATCGGCGAGGTCACGTTACTCGCCGCCCGCGGTCTTGATGAATTCCTTGACGATCTTGTCGTCGGACTCGCGTTGCTTCATCGCGACGTCGCGCAGCGAATTGAGCTCGCGCATCTGTTCGGTTTTTTCGTCCTCGACGTCGTTGAATTGTTGGCTTTGGACCTGCATCTCGGCTTGATGGCGGAGTTCCTCGCCCTGCATCCCGAGGTTGAAGTATTCGTAGGCGCGGTCCATGCTCTGGGAGATCGGAATCGTCGGATCGGTTCCGGTCGCCACGTTCCCGACACCGCTCGGTCCGCCGCCGCTCGCGAGCCCGCCGATGCCGCCCGCGACGGCGCCGATCGGACCGCCCGTCATCAGGCCCGTCGCGGCGCCCGCGATGCCGTTGACCAAAGAACCCAAGAAGTTTCCCATCGTGCGTTTCCTCTCGCTCGTAACGATCGAAGTGGTAGATCGACGTGTTAGGTCGGGGCCGGGCCGTCGAAGATGTCGCCGGGATCGAGCAGGTCGCCGCCGCCCGCGTCGGCGAGCGCGCCCGGTTGGGCGTCGCCGCCGCCGCCGATCGACGCCCACGATCGCGGCGCGGCGGTCGTCGTCGATCCGGTCGATCCCGACGTGCCGCTCGCGGCGTACGCCGATGCGAACGAGCCGGAGAGATCGAGCGCGGAGACCGCCGACGTCCCGCCCGTCGGAGCGAGCGCGACGAACGGGGTGCCGGTCGACGACGTCGCGAGGGCGGTCGGCGAGAACGTCGCCCCGGCCGCGGAGGCGGCGCCCTCCCGCACCCGCGCGACGGGCATCCCGCCCGCCGCGCCGAGGGCGCCTTCGTGCCGGAGGACGGAATCGGCGTACGCGAGGGTCCGTCCGTCGCCCCACGTCGTCAGCGTCCCCGGGCGGTCCGGTTTCCCCGCGTTGTACGTCGAGAGCGCGGCACGGACGTCGCCGCCGTTCGCGCGGAGGTCGTCCGCGAGGATGCCGGCCGCGACGTTCGCATTTCGCGCCGGGTCCATCGCGGCGGGCGTCCGGGCGAACGCCCACGAGCGATCGTCGATCTGGAAGAGCCCGTGCCCGTGACCGCCGTCGCCGACGACGTTGCGACCGGAACGCTGACCCGGCCCGCCCGTTTCCTGCGCGGCCACGGCCGCGAGCAAGCGCGGATCCAAGCCGTGCGCGCGCGCCGCCGCATAGATCTCCGCGCCGTAGCGGATTCCCGAAAGTGGGTTCATCGTCGCCTCCTTCGAGCGAGAGCATCGCGACGAAGGCCGGTTTGACAAGGAGACCTCGGGCGTCATATCATCGAACGGTTGTCCTCGAGGTCTGGAACGGAACGGCAGCCGCTCATGAAGACTCGCACGACCGTCGACGTCGGCGGCGTCCTTCACACGGGTCGCGAACTCGAGATTCGCGAAGCCTTCGAACTTCCGGATTTCTCGTCGTATCGATTCCCGGAGCCCGTCTCCGTCGCTCTCCTGATCCGTCGCGTCGGCGGCGGTCTGGAGATCGCGGGGCGGATCGCCGGTACGGCGAGCGGGGAATGCGCCCGTTGCCTCGATCCCATCCGCCATCCCTTCGACTTCGAGCTCGACGAACGGTTCGACGCGAACGGCGGGGCGGAAGACCCGCTCGGCGAGAGCAACGTCCTGGTGGGCGACGAACTCGACGTGCACGACCTCGTCCGGCAATCGATCGACTCCGCGCTCCCGATGGTGCTCCTGTGCGGCGACGATTGTCCCGGCCTCTGCCCGACCTGTGGTCGAAAACGAGACGGCGGCTGCGGCCACGTCCAACCGGAGTAAGGAATCATGGCAAACCCAAAGTGGAAGACCCCGCGCTCGAAAACGCGTAGCCGCCGAGCCGCCAATTGGAAGCTCTCGGACGTCACCGTCGTCGAGTGTTCGCAGTGCAAGGAGCCGAAGCGGCCCCATTTCGTCTGCGCGAAGTGCGGATTCTACGACGGGCGCCAAGTCATCGCCGTCAAGGACGAACACGCCGGCCACACGCATCCGTAACCCGAGCGTGGACGTCGGGCCGTACGGCGCTCGCATCGGCGCCGTCGGGCACTACGTTCCGGAGCGCGTGATGAGCAACGCCGATTTCGAGCGCATCCTCGACACGTCCGACGAATGGATCGTCACGCGCACCGGGATGCGCGAGCGTCGTTACGCGGCCGAAGGCGAGGCGTCGAGCGATCTGAGCACGCACGCCGCGCGGCACGCGCTCGAACGGGCGAACCTGCGTGCGACGGATATCGATTGCTTCATCGTCGCGACCGTCACGCCGGATTTTCAGTTTCCGGCGACGGCCTGCATCGTCGCGGCGAATCTCGGCGCCGTCGGCAAACCCGCTTTCGACATCGAGATCGCGTGTAGCGGCTTCATCTACGGGCTGCCGATGGCGGCGAGCCTGATCCGATCGGGCGTGTTCCGACGCGTGATGCTCATCGGCGTCGAGACGCTCTCGCGCGTCACGAACATGGCCGATCGCGGCACGGCCGTCCTTTTCGGCGACGGGGCGGGCGCGACGATCGTCGAGCGCACCGAGCTCGCGCGCGATTCGTTCCTCACCTGCGAACTCGGCGCCGACGGACGCAATCCCGAACTGCTCTACATCGCGGGCGGCGGGTCGCGGTTCCCGCTCGATCGCGAGCGGCTCGAGGCCGGGAAAGACAAGATCGAGATGAACGGTCGCGAGATCTATCGGTACGCGGTCAACAAGATGGTCGAGACGTCGCGGATCGTGCTCGAACGCGCCGGGCTGACGACGGACGATATCCAGCTCGTCGTGCCGCACCAAGCGAACGCGCGCATCATCGATGCCGCGATGAAACGACTCCAGATCCCGCGCGAGAAAGTCGTCGTGAACATCGACCGCTTCGGCAACACCTCGGCCGCGTCGATCCCGATCGCCCTCTCCGAGACGACGGAACGCGGCGGGATCAAGGACGGCGATCTCGTGCTCTTCACGGGATTCGGCGGCGGGCTCTCGTGGGGTTCGATCGCCTGGCGCTGGGCGGCCTGACCGTGCGCGTCGCGGCACTCTTTCCGGGCCAGGGATCGCAGCGCGTCGGCATGGGCGGCGCGATCGCCGACCGCTTTCCCGTCGCCGCCGATCTCTTCGCGCGGGCCGAGCGCGTGCTCGGCTACGATCTCCTCGCGCTCGTCCGCGAGGGGCCGGACGAGACCCTGCGCGAGACGCGGTATTCGCAGCCCGCGATCTACGTCGTGAACTACGCGCTCGCGGCGAGCGTCGGCCCCGCGATGGAGGTGGTCGTCACCGCCGGGCATTCGTTCAGCGAACTCTGCAGCCTCACGCTCGCGGGATCGCTCGCCTTCGAGGACGCGCTCGCGCTCGCGCACGAACGCGGTCTCGCGATGCACGAGGCGGCGAATCTCGCGCCGGGCGGGATGGTCGCGATCCTCGGTCTCGACGAAGCGCTCGTGCGCGTCGCCGTCGACGAGGCCGGCGCGGTCGGCCGGGTGCGCCTCGCGAATTTCAACGCGCCGGGTCAGATCGTCGTGAGCGGCGACCTCGCGGCCGTCGAGCGGGCGGGCGAGAACGCGCGCGCGGCCGGGGCGAAAAAGGTCGTCCCGCTCAACGTCTCGGGCGCCTGGCATAGCGAGCTCATGACGGGCGCGCGGCGACGCTTCGCGCCGTTCGTCGAACGCGTCGCGCTCCGCGAACCGCGGATCGTCGTCGTCTCGAACGTCGACGGCGAGCCGCACCGCGACGTCGCGACGATCCGGCAGAACATCGAGCGCTCCGTGACGGACGAAGTGCGCTGGCATACGACCGCGCTCCGCGTCGCGCGAGAACGCCCCGATCTCGTCGTCGAGTTCGGCGCGACGCCCGTCCTCGCGCCGCTCTGGCGGCGTCTCCCGGACGCTCCGCCCTCGCTCCACGTCGGCGACGAAGACGGGATCGAGAAATTACTGGCGCGCCTCCCCGCTCGGGCTTCCGCGTGAGCGCCGGGATCGCGGGGACGTGCGCGCTCGTGACGGGTGCGAGCCGCGGGATCGGCCGCGCGATCGCGATCGATCTCGCGGCCCACGGCGCCGACGTCGCGCTCGTCGGGCGCGATCCGGCCGCGCTCGCGGAGGCGGCTTCGGCGGCGCGGGCGGCGCGGGCCGAGACGCGGACGCTCGAACTCGTCGCCGACGTCGCCGATCCGAACGCCGTCGCCGACGCGGTCGCGAGCGCCGTCGGCGCGTTCGGACGCCTCGATCACGTCGTGGCGAATGCGGGCCAGTCGATCGACGGGCTCCTCGCGCGTCTCAAGTTCGCCGATCTCGATCGGCTCCTCGACGTGAACCTCAAGTCGGCGTTCTATCTCACGCAAGCCGTCGTGCGTCCGATGATGAAGCAGCGGTCGGGCACGATCGTGCTCGTCTCGAGCATCGTCGGCGTGGCGGGGAATGCGGGGCAGAGCGCGTACGCCGCATCGAAGGCGGGCCTGCTCGGGCTCGCTACCTCGTTAGCGAAGGAATTGGGCTCGCGGAACGTAAGAGTGAACGCCGTCGCGCCCGGCATCATCGAAACCGCGATGACGGAAACGATGCCGGAACAAGCGCGTGCGCATTATCTGTCCTCCATTCCGCTCGGTCGGGCGGGAATTCCCGAAGACGTCGCCGGTGTCGTTACTTTTTTATGTTCCGACGCCGCACGATACGTCACCGGTCAAACGATCGTCGTCGACGGCGGTTTTCACACGTAATGGCGCGCGACCGCGCGTAGGAGATCCATGGCGGAAACGACAGGCACGACCTTCGACAAGGTCAAGAAAATCATCGTCGAGCAACTCGGCGTCGACGAAGCCGAGGTCACGCTCGAGGCTTCCATCACGGACGACCTCGGCGCGGATTCGCTCGATCAGGTCGAGCTCGTGATGGCGTTCGAAACCGAATTCAACATCGACATCCCCGACGAAGAAGCGGAAAAGATCAAGACGGTCGGCGATGCGGTGAAGAAGATCGACGAGACCGCCCCGAAGGCGTGATTTGCTCGAAGCCTTAGGCGAACGTCTCTCCGCCATCTTCCAACGGCTCGGAAGCGGCGGTCGACTCTCCGAAGCGGACGTCACGAGCGTCGCGCGCGAAGTTCGCATTGCGCTTCTCGAGGCCGACGTCAATCTCTCGGTCGCCAAGGAGTTCGTCGCCGCGGTCAAGGAGCGCGCCGTGGGCAGCGACGTGCTCGCCTCGCTCACCCCCGCGCAATCCGTCATCAAGATCGTCCACGACGAACTCGTGACGCTCATGGGCGGCGCGCAGGCGCGGCTGCAGTTCGCCGACGCCCCGCCGACGGTCCTCATGCTCGTCGGCCTCCAAGGTTCGGGCAAGACGACCCACGCGGGCAAGCTCGCGCTCCGACTCAAGGAACAGGGTCGGCGTTCGCTCCTCGTCGCGGCCGACGTCTACCGCCCCGCCGCGATCGCGCAGCTCCAGACGCTCGGCAAGCAGATCGATCTGCCGGTCTACGCCGACGATTCGAACGATCCGGTCGCGATCGCGAGAGCGGGCGTCGCCGAGGCGAGACGGCTCGGGATCCCGACCGTCATCGTCGACACCGCGGGGCGCCTGCAGATCGACGAAGCGCTCATGGACGAGCTCGAGCGGATCAAGGCGGCGACGAGACCGACCGAGATCCTTTTCGTCGCCGACGCCATGACGGGTCAGGAAGCGACCAACGTCGCGAAGACCTTCAACGAGCGGCTCGGCATCACGGGCGTCGTGCTCACGAAGATGGACGGCGACGCCCGCGGCGGCGCGGCGCTCTCGATCTTCAAGATCACGGGCGCGCCGATCAAGTTCGTCGGCGTCGGCGAGAAACTCACCGCCCTCGAGCCGTTCTACCCCGACCGCCTCGCCTCACGGATCCTCGGCATGGGCGACGTGCTGACGCTCATCGAGAAGACGCAGAGCGTCTACTCCCTCGAGCAGGCGAAAGATCTCGAGGCGAAATTTCGCAAGAACGAGTTCACGCTCGACGATTTTCTCGGTCAGCTCCGGCAGATGCGGAAGATGGGTTCCATGACCGATCTGATGAAGATGATCCCGGGCGTCTCGAAGATGTTGCCCAAGGAATTCGAGATCGACGAGCGCGACGTCAACCGCGTCGAGGCGATCATCTGCTCGATGACCCGCAACGAACGTCGTCGCCCGGAGATCCTCAACGCCTCGCGCCGCCGTCGGATCGCGCTCGGGAGCGGCACGCAAGTCGCCGACATCAACCGGCTCGTGAAGCAATTCGAGCAATCCCGTGCGATGATGAAACAACTCGGCGGCGGTAAGCGACCGCGCATCCCGCTCGGGCGGGGTCGCTGAGCGGACCGACACCATCACCTTTCCGACGCGCGCGTCGCGCCGGCACCCCACGCGAACAACGAAAAGAGCAGTCTGCAGCCATGGTCAAGATCCGCCTGCGCCGGATGGGCGCGAAAAAGCAACCCACGTACCGTTTCGTCGTCACCGACGCTCGCTCGCCACGCGACGGGCGTTTCATCGAAATCGTCGGCCACTACAATCCCCGCTCCGAGCCGAAGACGGTCGTCGTCGACGAAGAGAAGGTGAAGGCGTGGCTCGCCAAGGGCGCGCAACCGTCCGATCCCGTCCGACGCTTGCTCGCGGCGAAAGGGCTCGTGGAACGCGGTTTCGTCCCGGAGACGAAGCGCAAGCCGAAGTCCGCACCGAGCGAATAACGTGAGCGCGTTCGACGACGAATTCGGCCTGTTCGGCGACGAGGGGGGCGAAGAAGAGGAACGCCGCTCGACGCTCGGCGCGCGCACGATCGCGACGGGCGAAACCATCATCGACGAAATCGAACCCGAAGACGATCGTCCGCGCCGCCGCATGCGCCCGGGTGCGCCCGAGCCGCGCACCGAGGCCGACGCCGCCGGGGGCGGGAGCCGCTATCCGCGACGCCGGACGCCCGTCAAGCGCGACCCGCTCCCGGCCGACATCGCGCATCCGCGCGCCGTCGAACTGCTGACGTTCCTGGCCAAAAAGCTCGTGAGCAAGCCCGACGCCGTCGTCGTCGCGCTCCATCCCGATCCGCGCGGCGCGGTGCTCGAGCTCGAAGTCGATCCCGACGATCTCGGCAAGGTGATCGGTCGGGGCGGTCGCGTCGCGCAGGCGCTCCGCACGATCGTGCGCGCCGGTGCCGAAGGGCGCGTGACGATCGACATCGTGGATTCCGACGATCCGGACGACCTCGACGACGAGCCCGGAGACGCGACGGACGCGCCGCAGGCCGCCGTGCCGAGCGCGGACGCGCCGGAGCACGCGTAACGCCGTCCGAGGACGTCCTCGTCGGACGACTGACGGGCGTATTCGGCATCCGCGGGGAGCTCAAGTGCCTCGTCCTGGGAGGTGGCGCCGACGCCCTCGCGACGGGTCGCCGCCTTCGCTACGAGACGACCGCGGGCGCGGGAGAACTGCGCTGCACGGGTGCGCGCAGGCATCACGAGCGCCTGCTGCTCGCCTTCGAGGGGATCGCATCGCCCGAGGCCGCGCGCGCGTACGTCGGCGCGCGGCTCTTCGCGCCGCGGATCGAAAGCGCGCTCGCCGCGGGCGAATACCGCGACGCCGATCTCGTCGGATCGACCGTCTACGACGAAGCCGGGAACGCGCTCGCGCGGGTCGTCGCGGTGACCCATCTCCCCGGCGGGGATTATCTCGTCGTGGATCCGGGGCGCGCGCTCGTGCCCCTCGTGCGCGCGTTCGTCCGACGGATCGACGTCGACGCGAAGCGGATCGTCATGGCGCTCCCGCCGGGCCTGCTCGACGACGGGCGGCCCGGCGCGAACGACGACGCGTAACGCGCGTCGTCCCCCGGCGGAGCGCACCGCTCGTCCGGGGGCGCCGCTTCCTCAGTGCGCGGGCGAGGGTGAGATCGAGGGCGACGGTGCCGGCGTCGCGGCGCCCTTACGATGATGCTTGAGCGCCTTCGTGAGGTTGAAGCCGCCGTTACTGCCGATCGGCTCGGGCGTCGGCGACGGCGGCGGGGCGTCGAGTTCGGCGAACCCGCGACCGGCGTGATGGACGATCGCGTCGCGAAGCGTCGGGACGGGTCCGACGGCGTCGGCGTAGGTTCGCGCGAACGCGGTCGTGCTGAACACGATACTCCCCGAGCGCGTCGAAACGACTTGCTCGACGAGCGACATCTCGCTTCCGAGCGGCGTGACGTAGCCCGTGATGTAGTAATCGGCGCCCTGCCCCTGCGCCGCCGTGAGAAAACCCGAGCGTTGCGTTCCGGGGACGTACGGTTTCACGACGACGCCCCCGAGCGAGGCGAGATCGGACCCGATCGCGGTCGCGAGATTCTCGCCGATCTGCTTGGGAACGCTGCCGGTCGTCGTCAGCGGATAGACGACCACGGTCGGCGCCTGCGGCGCGTCGTTGACGGCACCGAGGAGCGGGATCGCGGCAACGGTCGCGAGGAGGAGCGTTCGCAGGGTCGACGTCACCCCAACCGCTTCGCCCACTGCGCGCTAATCTCTGCGCCGAAGAGAAAGATCGTCGCCATGTAGTAAAACCAAACGAGCAGGAGCGCGAACGTGGCGAGCGCGCCGTAGACGTGCGCGTAATTCACGTGCGTCGTGTAGATGGCGAAGGCGATCTGCGAGAGCTCCCAAGCGGCGGTGAACGCGAGGGCGCCCGGTACGCCGAAGCCGAGACCGACCTTTCGGTTGGGAAGATACACGTAGAGCACCATCGCGATCACGAAGATGAGGACGACGCTCGTTCCGTATCCCGCGATCTGCGTCCACGCGACCGCATCGCGAAAGCCGCCGGCGCGTACGACGAACGAGATCGCGATCGGCACGGCGGTCGCGACCACGAAGGCGAGCCCGAGGCCGGGGAGCATGACGAGCGCGACGAGGATGTCGACCGCGAGCGAGCGCCCCGCGGGGACGTCGAGCGCGCGGTTGAGCGCGTACGCGAGGCCCTGAAAGAGGTTCTTGCCCGACCAGGCGAGCGCGACGATCGCGAGCGCGCCGGAGACGCCGCGGAAGGCGATCGCCTGGTGGAGATTTTCGGCGATCGACTCTTGAAGGTTCGGCGCCAACGAATGGAAGAGGGACATCGCGTAGGCCTGCCCCTTCGCATCTCCGTAGATGAATCCGAACGAGGCGACGATCAGGATGGCGAGGGGAAACACCGCGAAGATCGCGTTGAACGCGAGCGCCTGGGCGAAGAACGCGCCGCCGTCGCTCGAGAAGTGGAGCCCGGCGTCGCGGACGATCTTCGCGATCGTCGGGAGATCGACGTGACGTCGCCCGGCGTCCCCGTGACCGTCGTCGTGGCCGGAACGATCGTCGCCGCCTCGCAGTCCGCGATCCTGCGCGACGGGATCGTCTTCGCCGCGCTCGACCCGTTCGGGCGTGCCGTCGCGACGCGCGTCACGCGGGAAACCGGAGGTCGGATCGTGGTCGAACGGTCGGGCCATAGCGTCGCGTTTCGTGTCGGTGCGCGGGACGCCGAGGCCGGACGGATGTCCGCGACGCTTCCCGCAGCGCCGTACGTGCGCGCTGCGGAGATCGATATCCCGCTCGCGAGCGTCGCGCGGTTGCTCGGGTCGCGCGCGACGTACTTCGCGCGGACGCGGACGCTCGCGATCGACGGGCCGCTTCCGGCGCCCGTCGCCTCGGCGACGCCGCAACCGCCGCCTCCCGCGACGGACGAACCGCGGCCGACCTTTCCGCCGACGCCGACGCCCGTGCCGAGCGAAACGCCGGCGACGACGATCCCGAAACCGCGTCGGACGCCGATCGAGGCGGGCACCGAAAATCCCTGATTTCGACGCCCGAAGCCGACAGGGCAAAAGAAATCTCCGTAGGAAGTCGTCAGGAAAGCAACCTTTTCTAAAGTGAGAGATCCTGCATGAGTCTCCTCCAGCGTGGCGTTTTCGGTGCCGTCCTCGTAGCCGCCGCGGCGCTCGCCGCGTGTAGCGGACACGAGTCCGTCCCCGTCGTCGGCGGGACGCCGGTGCCGACCGGTACGCCGACGGCGGTCGGCGCGACGCCGACCCCGACGCCCGTCGGCGCTCCGACCGCAACGCCCACGGCAAAGGCGACCGCGACCCCGGTCGGTGC
>CAZZXB010000102.1:0-10854 GCA_964658025.1 uncultured Janthinobacterium sp. | reverse complement strand
GCGGCCGCGAGACCGCCGAGCGCGAGGATCGTGACGAAGAAGCTCACGGGCCATCCGCGGTGCGCGGCGGACCAGCCGAAGCTCGCGTAGGCGAGCGCGATCGCGAGCACGATCTCGCAGGAGCCGATCGCCATCGCGAGCGCCACGGCGGCGAGCGGGCGACGGACGAGCGCCATCGCGGTCGCGGGCGGCCCGACGAGCAGCGCCGTCGCGATCAACACGCCGACCACGCGCGAGGTCTCCGCGACCGCGGTCGCCATGACGACGAGGAAGGCGTACCCGAGCGTCGCGGTCGGCACGCCCGCGATCCGCGCGCCGTCGCGCGAGACGCTCGCGTAGAGTAACGGACGGAACCCGGCGGCGAGGGCGATCCCGGCGCACGCGCCCGCGATCGAGAGAGCGACGAGCACGCCGCGATCGGTATCGAAAATCGAGCCGAAGAGCAACGCCGTCTGCGCGTTCGCGTTGCGCGTCTGTACGTGGAGGAAGAGCGCGCCGACGCCGAGCGCCGTCGCGAGCACGAGTCCGGTCGCGACGTCGCGCTCGCGCGCGCGCGCGCCGAGCGCGCCGACCGCGAGTGCCGCCGCGACGGAAAACACCACGAGTCCCACGAGCGGATCGAGACCCGCGAGGAGCGCTCCCGCGCCGCCGGAGAGCCCCACGTCGGCGACGGCGTGTCCGGCGAACGAGAGCGCGCGGAGCACGACGAAATAGCCGACGGCCGCGGCGACCGAGGCGACGACGATCCCCGCGAGGAGCGCGAGACGGACGTCGTCGCTCGCGAAAAAATCGCTCACGCGCGCGGCGGATGGCCGTGCGCGAGATCGACGCCTTCGCCCGCGACGACGATGATGCGGCCGCGTACCGCGATCACGTCGACGGGTTGATCGTAGAGCCGGCTCAGCACGTTTTCGTTCACGATCTCGTCGACCGTACCGATCGCCGAGCGCCCGTTCGCGAGATAGAGCACGCGGTTCATCGCGCCGAGCAACGGGTTGACGTCGTGCGCGACGAGCAGTACCGCCATGCCGCGTTCCCGCGCGAGTCGGGCGACGAGATCGACGATCTCCTTCGCGGCGCGGAGATCGAGGTTCGCGAGCGGTTCGTCGAGGAGCACGAGGCGGGGCGCGCCGACGATCGCCTGCGCGATCGCGAGGCGTTGTTGTTCGCCGCCGGAGAGCCGTCCGACGGGTTCGTTCGCGAAATCGAGCGCGCTCACGTCCGAGAGCGCCGCGTCGACGCGCGCGGTCCGTTCGCGATTGGGAAGGGGCAGCCCGAAGCGTTCGCCGTCGTAGCCGAGCGCGACGAAATCGCGCGCGCGCAGCGGCAGATCGGGATCGAGTTCGAGTCGCTGCGGCACGTAGCCGACGCCGCGGTGCGCGCGCCGCGGATCGCGACCGAAGATCCGGATGGTCCCGACGTCGGGACGCAAGAGACCGAGCGCGAGTCGGAGCAGGGTCGATTTTCCCGCGCCGTTTCCGCCGAGGATGCCGACGAATTCGCCCGGTTCGACGCGGAACGTCGTCCGATCGAGAATCGCGCGCTCGCCGCGCCGAAACGTGACGGCGTCGAACGCGACCGCGTCGATGCCGTCGTTAGCGGGTCGCATCGCGGAGGGCGGCTTCGAGCGCGACGAGTTCGCCGTCGATCCACGTCTGCACGCGCTCGTTCGCGGGCAACGTCTCCGTGACGGGGACGATCGGGACGTTCGCCGCCTTCGCCGTTTCGAGCAGGCGCGTCGTGCTCGGCTCGACGGTTTGCCGATTGTAGACGAAGGCCCCGACCCGGCGCCCCGCGAGGATCTCGTTCATCGTCGCGACGTCTTGCGGAGCGGGGTCGTTCCCCTCCTCGATCGCGTGCGAGAACGACGGCGGCGTCGCGATGCGCATGCCGACCGCGTGGAGGACGTAATCGAAAACGGGTTCGGTGATCGCGACGCTCGCACCGGCACGTCGTCCCGCGAACGCACGCTCGCGGCGCTCGAATCCGTCGATCCACGCATCGAACCTCCCCGCGTTCGCGCGAAGCGTCGCGCGGCGGGACGGCATCCGTTTCTCGAGCGCCGCGGCGATCGCGTGCGAGGTCGCGCGGAGCGTCGCGACGTCGTACCACACGTGCGGGTTGTCGCCGAGCGCGTGACCCGCGAGCGATCCCGCGACGATCGTGACCCGTCCGCCGCGCGGCGACGCGGCGACCAGTTTGTCGGCGAACGCGTCGTAACCGAGACCGTTCTCGATCACGACGTCCGCCGCTCCGACCGCGTTCGCGTCGGCGGTCGTCGGCTCGTACGCGTGCGGATCGGCGTTCGGATTCGAGAGGATCGTCGTGACCGAAACGCTCGGACCGCCGATCTGGCGGACGATATCGCCGTAGACGCTCTCGACGGCGACGACGGCGACCGCGTCGTTTCGTTTGTGCGTGAAGGACGGTCCGGGACGCGTCGTCGACGGATCCCCGGCGCGGTCCGATTTCCCCGCGCAACCCAGAAACGCGACCACGATCGCCGCCGCGATCGTCCGAAGAAGATATTGAGAAGCCTTTTTCACTAAGGACGCTTTATCGCGCCGCGGGCGTGCGTCCCTGTCGCCGCGCGCCCGCGGCGACGGGGAACGCGACGGCCTACATCATGCGAAAACCGTGGTTTCCGGCCGCCGCTTCGACGGGTTGCTTCGCGGTCGGCTTCGTCCGCATCCACGGCATGAGATCGCGCAGCTTACGTCCCACCGCCTCGATCGGATGCGCGGCCGAGGCCTTGCGGAATTCCGTGAAGCGGGGTTTGCCCGCGGCGTGCTCCGCGACCCATTCTTGCGCGAAGGTGCCGCTCTGGATCTCGCCGAGGATCTTCTTCATCTCGGCGCGCGTCTCGCTCGTGACGATCCGCTTGCCGCGCGTGTAGTCTCCGTATTTCGCCGTGTTGCTGATCGCGTCGCGCATGCCTTCGATGCCGCGCGCGTACATCAGATCCACGATGAGCTTCACTTCGTGCAGGCACTCGAAGTAGGCCATCTCGGGTGCGTAACCGGCGTCGACGAGCGTTTCGAAGCCCGCGGTGACGAGCTCGGTGAGCCCGCCGCAGAGCACGGCCTGCTCGCCGAAGAGATCGGTTTCGGCCTCTTCCTTGAACGTGGTTTCGAGGATGCCCGCGCGGCCGCCGCCGATCGCCGCCGCGTACGCCATCGCGATCGCGCGCGTGTCGCCGGCGGGATCCTGTTGCACCGCGATGAGACACGGCACGCCGCGCCCCGCTTCGTATTCGGAGCGCACGAGATTTCCCGGACCCTTCGGGGCCACCATGAACACGTTCGCGTGCGCGGGCGGCGCGATCGTGCCGAAGTGGATCGCGAAGCCGTGTGCGAAGGCGAGGTAGACGTCGTGCTTGAGATGCGGCGCGATCGATCGGAAGAAGATCGCGGGCTGCTCTTCGTCGGGAGCGAGGATCATCACGACGTCGGCGCGTTTCACGGCGTTCTCGATCGAGTCGAACGGAACGCCGTCCTCATCGGCGACCTTGCGCGAGGACGAGCCTTCGCGCAACCCGGCGACGACGTCGCAGCCGGAATCGCGAAGGTTGCGCGCGTGCGCGCGACCCTGGCTGCCGTAGCCGACGATCGCGATCGTCTTGCCGGCGAGGACCGACGGATCGGCGTCGCGGTCGTAAAAGGCGTTCATCGAGACATCTCCTTGTCGTCGTTCAGTAAGCGCGCGAGCTGCGCGTCGAGTCGCCGGAGTGCGTCCGGAGCGCCGACGAAATCGATCGTCGCATGGTAGTTGGGTTCGCGCGCCTTCACGTCGAGTCGCGTGTAGGCGCATCCGAGACGATTCGTCAGACCGACGACGCGCTCGAGTAAGCGCCAGTCGTGCATCACGAGCGAGAGCGTCATCGCCTCGTCGCTCATACCGGGAGCGGTTCGGTCGGCACCGGCGGCGCGAATTCCATCGCATCGTCGGCGGTGAGGCCGGGCGGGATGAGCGGCCACACGTTCTCCGACGCGAAGCAGGCGCAGTGCAAGAGCGCGGGTCCCGGCGTCTTGAAGAAGCGCTCGAGCGCGTCGCGCAGTTCGCCCGCATCTTCGACGCGCTCCGAGTACACGCCGTACGCGCGCGCGATCGCGACGAAATCGGGATTGTCGGAGAGATCCGTGTGCGAGTACCGCTTGTCGAAAAACAGCTCTTGCCACTGACGGACCATGCCGAGTCGTTGGTTGTCGATCAACAAGATCTTGACGGGGATCTCGTACCGGCGCAGCGTCGCGAGCTCGGGTAACGACATCTGGAAGCCGCCGTCGCCGACGATCGCGACGACCGTCCGATCGGCGTTCCCCTTCTGCGCGCCGATCGCGGCGGGGAGCCCGAATCCCATCGATCCCAGACCCGCCGAGGTGACGAAGTTGCGCGGATGGCTCGCGCGCTGACGCTGGGCCGCCCACATCTGATGTTGGCCGACGTCCGTCGCGACGATCGTGTCGGGCGGCGCCGCCGCGAAAAACGCGTCGAGCGTATCGGTCGCCGAGAGCGCGCCCAGGGGCGCGCGATCGGCCGGAAGCGCGCCGCCGAGCGACTGCGCCCGCGCGGACCACGCCTCGAACGTCGGGAGATCCTCGCCCGCGAGCCGCTGCAAGAGCGTGCCGAGCGTGCGCCGTAGATCGCCGCGCAGGCCGACCGCGATCGGCATGATCTTGCCGAACTCCGAGGCGTCGATGTCCGCGTGGACGATCTTCGCCCCGGTCGCGAATTTACTCGGCTTGCCCGTCACGCGATCGTCGAAGCGCATGCCGAACGCGAGCACGAGATCGGCCGTGTGGACCGCGAGATTCGCCGCCTTCCATCCGTGCATGCCGAGCATCCCGAGGTAGTTCGGATCGTTCGGCGCGGCGCACCCGAGGCCGTTGATCGTGGACGTGTACGGGAGCTTCAGCAGCGCGCAGAGTTCGCGAAACACGTGCGTCGCGTTCGCGCTGCGCGCGCCGCCGCCGACGATCGCGACCGGACGCTTCGCTTCGCGCAAGAGACGGATCGTCTCGTCGATGTCCGCGTCGCTCGGGCGTTCCGCGGGGCGCGGCACGCCGCGCGCGCCGAAGCGATCGACGCGCGGACAACGCGCCTTGAGGACGTCGTTCGGAATATCGACGAGGACGGGGCCCGGGCGCGGTCCGCGCGCCACGCGAAACGCCGCGCGAAGTTTTTTCTCGAGATCGCGCACGTCGCGCACGCAGACGCTCCGCTTGGTGACCGGCCCCATGATCGAAACGACGTCGGCTTCTTGAAAGCCGTCCGTGCCCATCAGATCGGTGCGGACCTGACCCGTGATCGCGACCATCGGAATGGAATCCATTTGGGCGTCGAGGATGCCCGTGACGAGGTTCGTCGCGCCCGGTCCCGAGGTCGCGAAGCAGACGCCGACGCGTCCGGTCGAGCGCGCGTAGCCCCCCGCGGCGAACGCGGCGGCGGCTTCGTGCCGGGTCAGGACGTGCTCGATGCGGTGATCGTAGAGGGCGTCGTACAGCGGCATGATCGCACCGCCGGGGTACCCGAACACGGTTTCGACGCCTTCGTCTGCGAGAATGTCGAGAACGAGTTCGGCGCCGGTACAGTCGGCGGTCTCGGTTGACACGGATCGGGCTCCCATCACAAGAAAAAAGCCCCCGCTGGTTCGGCGGGGGCCTCGCATCGTTTACGTCGCGAAAGCTACCTGCGCCGAACCAGCAGTTGGCGAATGAGGGTAACGAGGGCGACGAGAAGTCGAAACATCTTGGTCCTTTTTGTACCCCGCCGTTCGCGGTCGTGTCAACGTCGAAACGCACGTTCGAATATCTCGTTCACAATATGAAAACGGCGGTGCGAGCGTTGACGCCGGAACGGCACCGTGGTAATTTTCACGTGATGGAAGATCGTTCGCTCGCGCTCGAGCCGGAACTCCTTCTTAGCGGTACGCCCCGAGCGTAGTCGCTTTTTCGTCGTCCGCTCCGCTTCGGGGCCCGTCGTGAAAGCGACGGGTCCTTTTCGTTCGCCCGGGAGAACCGCAGATGTCGATGCCGATCCATAAATACCGACCGTACGAAACCATGGCGCTCGCCGATCGGCGTTGGCCGGGGCGCACGATCGAACGCGCGCCGACGTGGTGTAGCGTCGACCTCCGCGACGGGAATCAAGCGCTCGTCGAGCCGATGGGGCTCGAGCGCAAGCGCCGGATGTTCGAGTTACTCGTCCGGCTGGGATTCAAAGAGATCGAAGTCGGATTCCCCGCTTCGTCCGCGCCGGATTTCGATTTCGTCCGACATCTCATCGAACGGAACGCGATTCCGAACGACGTGACGATTCAGGTGCTCACGCAGGCACGCGACGAGCTGATCGATCGAACCTTCGAGGCGATCGCGGGCGCCCGGCGCGCGATCGTGCACGTCTATAATTCCACCTCGACGCTGCAGCGGCGGGTCGTCTTCGGACTCGACGAAGACGGCATCGTCGACATCGCCGTGCGCGCCGTGACGCGGGTGCGCGAACTCGAGCGGCGCGGGACCGTCGGCGAGATCGTCCTCGAGTATTCGCCCGAGAGCTTCACGGGGACCGAGATGCCGTTCGCGCGGCGGATCGTCGAGGCCGTGCTCGACGCCTGGGGCGCGAGCGCGGAGCGGCGCGTGATCGTGAACCTGCCGGCGACGGTCGAGATGTCGACGCCGAACGTGTACGCGGATCGCATCGAATATTTCGATCGGCTCCCGCGCCGCTCCGAGTTCGTGTTGTCGCTCCACCCGCACAACGATCGCGGCACGGCGATCGCGGCGGCCGAACTCGGGCTCATGGCGGGCGCCGATCGCGTCGAAGGCACGCTCTTCGGTAACGGCGAGCGCACGGGCAACGTCTGCGTCGTGACGCTCGCGCTCAATCTCTTCTCGCAGGGCATCGACACGGGCGGTCTCGATTTCTCGGACATCCGGTCGGTCGTCGAGACGGTCGAATACTGTAACCGCATGACCGTCGACGCGCGCCATCCGTACGGCGGCGATCTCGTGTTCACGGCCTTTTCCGGTTCGCATCAGGATGCGATCAAGAAGGGGCTCGCGGCACGCGAAGCGCGCGGCGACGTCGTGTGGGACGTCCCCTATCTCCCGGTCGACCCGGCCGATCTCGGGCGCTCGTACGAAGCGATCGTCCGCATCAACAGTCAGTCGGGGAAGGGCGGCGTGGCGTACGTCCTCGAGCAGGATTACGGTTTTACGTTACCGCGCGCGATGCAGGTCGAATTCAGCCGCGTCGTCCAGGGCATCTCCGAGGAGAGCGGCGGCGAAGTGACGTCGCTCCAAGTCGTCGCCGCCTTCGAACGCGAATATCTCGACCGTCACGCGCCGCTCCGTCTCATCGACGCGCACGCGGCCGACGACGGCGCGGGGCGGATCACGCTCGAGGCCTCGATCGCGGAGCACGGATCGGTCCGTTCGTTCTGGGGTCAGGGGAACGGCCCGATCGACGCGCTCGTCGCGGCGCTTCGCGGCGAACTCTCGATCGAACTCCACGTGCGCGACTACCACGAACACGCGATCGGCGACGGCGAAGACGCCGCCGCCGTGGCCTACGTGGCGATCGACGTCGGCGAGAAGCGCCACCACGGCGCCGGACGCGATCGCAACATCGTGCGCGCGTCGTTGCTCGCGGTCGTCTCCGCGGTGAACCGCGCGATCGTCATCGATAAGATTCGCTCGGGTGGACTCCACGCCGAAAGGACCCAACGTGCCACAGTCGCTCTTTGAGAAAGTCTGGAACGCCCACGTCGTCGAGACGCTCGCGGGTGGGAACGCGCTCCTCTTCGTCGATCGCGTGGTCGCGCACGAGATCACGACCCCGCAGGGCGCGCGCGAGATCGAGCGCGATTTCGGCGACCGACTCTTCGATCCCAAGCGGATCGTCGCGATCAACGATCACGTGTCGCCCGCGAAGGATTCCGATACGGCGATTCAGGCGAAGGTGTTGCGCGATTGGGCGAAGCGCCACGACATCGTGCTCTACGATCTCGGCAAGAACGGGATCTGTCACGTCGTCGCGCCCGAGCGCGGGTACGTGGAACCCGGGATGACGCTCGCGTGCGGCGACAGCCACACCTGTACGCTCGGCGCCTTCGGCGCGTTCGCGCTCGGCGTCGGTTCGACGGCGCAGGGCGGCGCGATGCTCTCGGGGTGCCTCGTACTCGAGCGCCCGAAGGTCATGCGCATCACGGTGAACGGTCGGCTCTCGCACGGTGCGACGGCGAAAGATCTCGCGCTGTTCGTCATCGCGTCGATCGGTTTCAAAGGCGGCACGGGCTACGTGCTCGAGTATGCGGGCGAATGTATCGAATCGCTTTCGATGGACGAGCGGATGACGCTCTGCAATATGGCGATCGAAGCCGGTGCCACGACGGGGATGTGTCCGCCCGACGAGACGACGTTTTCGTACCTGCGCGGGCGCGAGAACCAGCCCGTCGGCGATGCGTTCGAAGCGAACGTCGCGATGTGGCGGACGCTCGTCGCGGACGTCGGCGCGACGTACGATCGCGAGGTCGCGCTCGACGTGACGGATCTGCGCCCGATGGTGAGCTACGGGACCAATCCCGGGCAGAGCGTGCCGCTCGACGGCGTCGTTCCGGCGGATGCCGATCCCGCCGCCCTCGCGTACATGGGACTCGAAGCCGGCACCTCGATGCGCTCGCTCGCGCTCGATCAGGCGTTCGTCGGATCGTGTACGAACGCGCGTCTCTCGGACCTTCGCGCGGCGGCGGACGTCTTGCGCGGAAGGACGGTGACGATTCCGACGATCGTGACGCCGGGTTCGCAAGCCGTGAAGCGCGCCGCGGAGCGCGAGGGTCTGCACGACGTCTTTCAGGACGCGGGCGCGCTCTGGACGCACTCGTCGTGCGGTCCGTGTCTCGGGATGTCGATGGGCGTCCTCGCGCCCGAAGCGCGTTGCATCTCGTCGACGAATCGCAATTTTCCGGGTCGGATGGGCGCGGGCGGTCGCGTGCATCTCGCCTCGCCCGCGGTCGTCGCGGCGAGCGCGGTCCTCGGACGGATCGCGTCGCCGAACGAACTTCCGGCCGTCGTCTCGGACGGGGTGCCCGCATGATCGTCGCGGGAGCCGTGCTGCCGATCGATCGCGCGAACGTCGATACGGATCAGATCATTCCGGCGAACCACCTCACGGGCATCGACAAGACCGGGCTCGGGACGTTCCTCTTCACGGGCATGACCGGCGGCGCGGAATTACTCGCGAAGCACGCGGGCGCGACGATCGCCGTGTCGCGCGAGAATTTCGGGTGCGGCAGTTCGCGCGAGCACGCGCCCTGGGCGATGCTCGATCGCGGCCTGCGCGTCGTCATCGCGCCGAGCTTCGCACGGATCTTCGAGGAGAACGCCTACAATAACGGTCTCGCGCCGGTCGTCGTCGATGCGGGCGAGATCGACGCCCTTCTCGCGGCGAAGGAACTCGCCGTCGATCTCGCCGCCGAGACGATCCGCACGCCGGACGGTTCGGTGCTGAAGTTTTCGCTCAACGAACTGCGCAAGCAGTTCTTGCTCTCGGGCGGATACATGGCGTTCCTCGCGGGGAAGATCCCCGAGATCCGCACCTGGGAGCGCGCCCGCCGCCCGGTCGCGTGACCCCGCCCCCGGCGGTCGCAACCCCACCGCCGCTTACGACGCCGCGCGCGTGGATCGCGACGCCCTTCCCGCGCCGCACGCCGGGACCCGAGCCCACCGCGACAAGCGATCCGCATCTCTTTACGCTCGGCGTGCGCCCGGATTCCGTCTCGCGCGTCGAGGTCGAGATATCGGGGAGCTATCATCTCGCCGAGCGTCTCGTCGATCCGGAACGGACGCTCACGCCGTCGCCGACGCCGATTCCAACGGCATCCCCGACGCCCCGACCGAACGCGACCGTCACGCCGATGCCGATGCCGACGCCGACGCGCGCGACGATCCCGCCGCCGCTGATCGAAACGAACGCATCGACCGCGCTCGAGGTCTTCGTCACGGACGTCGACGGTCGGACGGTCGCGCGCGGTCGACGATCGGGGGCGATCGAGGACCGGGATACGGAGGAGGTGGTCTCGTTCGATCTCGATCGTGCGCTCGAGCCGAGCGCCGATCCGTACGTCATCGTGGCGCGATGGAAAACCGCACCGGAGATCTCGGCGTCGGTCCGTTATGCGATTTCCGCCGTTCCGAAGGACGACGCGATCGGCGTCGGCGATCGATATTTCGAAGACGCCGGAACCGATCGCCTACGCCGAGATTTCGCTCTGCTTCCGCTCCGTACGATCGACACGACCTTTTTTTGCAGTAATCGCCTCGGAGAATCGGCGCAGGCCGAGTTGCTGCCCGGAAAATCACTCGTCATCGATACCATCGTGCGTGCCGCGCACGTCGTCCACGCCCTCCCGAACGACCCGCATCGACGGCCCTTCGGTTTCGAACGATGCGACGACGGATGCGCGTCGACGTACGTCGACAGCCCGCTCGTCGTGAAGTTTCGCATCGCTCCGGACGACGTTCGGATCTTTCGGCCGCCGGTGATCACGCGGCCGTGGCGGTTTCACGGAAACTGCACGCGTGGAGTCTTGGAGCTCGCGGACGAGCGACAATTCGCGGAGGTATTCGCGCGAATCGATGCCCCTTCTCCGTAGCGTCCGAATGAGGGCGACACGTCGGCGGCGGCATCGGCCGACATCGAATTTCGTTTTCGTCTCGCGCTCCGATGCGGAGCGGCGTCGACTAGACTCTCGGCACCTCGACGGCGCGCGAGACGACGTCGCGCGTGCCGGGTGTCGGAGCGTGTGCGGAGCGTTCGATTGCGGGCGCGGACGAACGCGCGACGGCTCGAACCTGA
>CAZZXB010000101.1:0-10958 GCA_964658025.1 uncultured Janthinobacterium sp. | reverse complement strand
CCGCCCGCGGCGCGAGGCGCCATGGGCGCGCTCGGAGGTTCGGGATCGGCGGACGACGCCGCGCCGGGAGCGTCGGTCGCCGCGCGTCCCGCTTCACCGGTCGCGGCGGGCGTCGCGGAAGCGGTCGCGCTCGGATCGGCGACGGCCGCCGATCCGTTGGAAGCGGAGACGGCTCCGTTCGAGGCCGCGGCCGCGACGCTCGATGGAGCGAGCGGCTCCGCGGCGGCGGGCGCCGCATCGGCCGCGACGGCGTCGGGCGACGAGGCGACGTCCGCGGCCGGCGCCGCTTTCGCGCGACGCGCCGGAGCGACGGGTCGTAAGGACGGCACGGGCTCCTCGGCCGGGCTCGCCGCGCGTGCGGGTGCCGGCGGCGTCGGATCGGCGGGCGCCGCGACGGTGCGCGGGCGTGCCGGCGGCTCCGCGACGGCGGTCGCTCCGCCGGAACTCGCTTTGGCGCCGGCCTTCGCTCCCCCGAGCAAGACGCCGCGGACGAGATCCGCGATCGGATCCTCCACGACGCTCAACTGATTCTTCGCCTCGAGCCCGAGGCGTTCGAACAAGCCGACCAGATCTTTCGAGGAGAGACCGAGTTCTTTCGCGAGTTCGAAAATTCGTACTTTACCGGTTGCCATATCGTCCTTCTTACGACCCGATTGCGTTGCCGACGGCTGCAACCGAGATGTTTGCCTAATTCATGTGTTTTGCTCCGCTACCCGAGTCGGCGGATTGGTGGCGCCGCTCGTACCTATCTATCATACACGCCGCGAAGCGCTCTCGCCAAGGTCGCGAACGGCCCAATCGACGAGTTCCGCGGCGGCGCCGAGACCGGGATACCGTTTGTTCTTGCGCGCGCGTACCGCGCAGGCGGCCGAACAGAGGTAGGCGCCGCGCCCGGGGGCGCGCCCGCGCGCGTCGGCCCGCCACCCCGCGGGACCGGTCGTGAAACGGACCAGACGCGCTTGCGGCGCGTTCGTCCGGCAGCCGACGCAGAGTCGCTCGGGCTCGCCCTCGCGATGCGCTATGACGGCGCGTCCTCGTCGGTTTTCGCGCCGGCGTCGAACATCTGGCGGCGAAACTCCTCGAGCTTGCGGATCATCTCGGGGTCGATCTGCGAGGTCGCGTCGCCCGCCTCGTCCGTCTCCTCGCCCGCTTCGATCTCCGGCGCCGCGACGGTCGAGCGCTCCGTGCGCTCGTCGAGATAGCGTTGACGCGCTTCGTCCGCCTCGGCCTCGCTCGTGATGTCGAGACGCCAGCCGGTCAGCCGCGCGGCGAGCCGCACGTTCTGACCTTCGCGACCGATCGCGAGCGAGAGCTGGTAATCCGGCACGACGACGAGTCCGACGCCTTCGTCCTCGAAAAGTTCGACCGTGAGCACCTTCGCGGGCGCGAGGGCGTTGTGGATGAAGCCGACGGGATCGCTCGACCACCGGATGATGTCGATCTTCTCGCCGCGGAGTTCGTCCGAGACGCTCGCGATCCGACTCGATTTCGGTCCGAGGCACGCGCCGACGGGATCGACGTCGGGACGATGCGAGTGCACCGCGACCTTCGAACGGCTGCCGGGTTCGCGGGCGATCGCCATGATCTCGACGATGTTGTTCTCGATCTCCGGAACGTCGCGCTCGAGCAGACGTTGCACGAGTCCCTCGGCCGCCCGCGAGAGCAGGATCTGCGGACCCTTATTGGTCTTGCGAACGTCGAGCACGAAGGCGAGCATGCGATCGTTGATGCGATAGTTCTCGCGCGGTACTTGTTCGGAGAGCGGGAGCAGGGCTTCGGATTTTCCGAGATCGACGAACATGTTGCGCTGTTCGTAGCGTTGCACCGTCCCGCTGACGAGATCGTGGAGCTTACGGCTGTATTCGTTGAAGATCGTATCGCGCTCGGCCTCGCGGATACGCTGCACGATGACTTGCTTCGCGGTCTGCGCGGCGATGCGACCGAAATTCTTCGGCGCGACTTCTTCGTCGTAGAAATCGCCGGGCTCGTACTTCGAACCCGCGGCCTTGCGCGTGATCTCGAGCTTGGGATCGGTCACTTCGTCGACGACCGTCCGGCGATGGTAGACCTTGTACTCGCCCGTATCGCGATCGATTGAGACGATCGCGTTCGCCTCGCCGCCCGAATTCTTCTTGTACGCGGAGATGAGCGCGGCTTCGAGGGCCTCGAGCAACATGTCGAACGGGATCAGGCGCTCGCCCTGAAGCAGGCGCAACGAGTCGCGCAGGGTCGGTTCGTCGGGGGCGGCCTTAACGGTTTTTGCGGGCATCTTTTTTCTCTCGTTTCGCACGCGTGAGATCGGCACGGATATCGAAGTCGACGTTGGCGGTTTTGATGAGGTCGAGCGGGATCGGGAATTCGGCGTCGCCCTGGGATAGCATCGCAGACGTACCCCGAACGCCGAGGAGCCGACCGCGGTGCGTCTTGCGACCGTCGATCGCGAGCGTCGTGACGATCTTCACGTCGCGGTCGCGGAAGCGTTCGTAGTCGGCGGGGCGGACGAGCGGACGGTCGAGCCCGGCGGACTCGACGGCCAGGGTGTAATGATCGGGAAACGCGTCGAGGGCGCGATTGATCTCGGCCGCGACCCGCTCGCACGTCGCGAGATCGACCGGATGCCCCGGACGGTCGACCATCACGGACAACTCGAGCGAACGGCCCTGCCGTCGCGCGCGGTGCGCGACGATCTCGATGCCGTCGAACGCCGGGTCGCGCGCGAGCGCGAGCACGGTCCGCTCGAAAACGACGTCGAGATCGGAGGTCTCCACGGCGGACGCGGCCCGCCCGGGTTCGATGGCTGAAATCGCTCTTGGTCCCTTACAACGACGAAGCGCGGGACCTGCCCACGCTTCACGGATCGACGACGCTCGAGAGTATACCAAATTTCGGGCGCCCGGGCAACCGACCCGAAGGCCGGCGGACCCGGGCGACCCGCGGGGCACTACATGCTCATCTTGCCCTTGGGACACTTCATGAACTTGCCCTTGGCGTCGCGACACTGCTTGTGATGATGGTGGTGCTTCATGCCCATCATGTGAGACGCGGCCGATGCCTGACCGGGGACGAACGAGACGAACGACGCGAAGGCGAGGAGGGCTAAAAAGCGATTCACGAGCGAGGTCCTTTCCAAAAAATAGTGCGAGTTACGGAACATTCCTCGTATTCACTTCGAGCCCCGCTAAATGCAAGGGACGCTCGGGACGACGGCGGAACGCGCCCCGATGCAATGATCGACCCGTTTCATAAGCGCACGAAAATCGTCGCGACCATCGGACCCGCATCGCGCGAGCCCGCATCGCTTCGGGCGCTGATCGAGTCGGGGCTCAACGTCGCGCGCTTGAACTTCTCGCACGGAACGCACGAATCGCACGGCGCGACGATCGCCGACATCCGCGAGATCTCCGCGTCGATGGGCAGGCACGTCGCGGTCTTACAGGATCTCCCCGGACCCAAAGTCCGCACCGGCATGCTCCCGCACGGGGTCGAGTCGGTCCGACTCATCGTCGGCGCGCCGTTCGCGCTCTCGACGGTCGACCCCGAAGGCGGCGAGGGCGGCGTCTGGGCGTCGTACGCCGGACTCGCGAACGACGTCGAGGTCGGCAAGCTGATCTATCTCGCCGACGGCGCGATCGAACTGCGCATCGAATCGAAAACCGACACGCGCATCGAGACGCGCGTCGTCGTCGGCGGCGATCTCCGTTCGCAGCAGGGCATCAACTATCCCGACGGCACGCTCTCGATCGACGCCGTCACCGAACGCGATTTCGAGCATCTCGCGTTCGGACTCCAGGCGGGCGTCGACTGGGTCGCGGTCTCGTTCGTGAAATCGGCGGACGACATCGTGCGCGTGAAGCGCTTCATCGCGGGGCGTAACAAGAACGTCCCCGTCATCGCGAAGATCGAGAAGCACGAAGCGCTCGACTGCATCGACGAGATCGTCGCCGCCGCCGACGGCATCATGGTCGCGCGCGGCGATCTCGGCATCGAGATACCGCTCGAACAGGTGCCGCTCGCGCAAAAGGATCTCATCGCGCGCGCGAACCGCGCGTCGAAACCCGTCATCACGGCGACGCAGATGCTCGAATCGATGATCGCCTCGCCGCGTCCCACGCGCGCCGAGGCGACCGACGTCGCCAACGCGATCCTCGACGGGACGGACGCCGTGATGCTCTCCGGCGAGACCGCGCGCGGCGCGTACCCCGTCGACGCCGTGCGCGTGATGGCGACGATCGCGCGCGAGGTCGAGCGCGATCACTATCCGCACACGATCCTGCGCGCGCGCCGGATGGAGACGACGAGCCTCAACGCCGAAACGTCGATCGCGGAATCCGCGGCGCAGATGGCCGAGGAGCTCAACCTCGATTCGATCGTCACGGGGACCTCGACGGGAAACACCGCGCGCTTCATCTCGTCGTTCCGACCGCGCGCGCGGATCATCGCGATGACGCAGATCCCCGACGTCGCGCGCCGGCTCGCGCTCGTCTGGGGCGTGGACGCGCTCGTCGTCGAGCCGTATCGCTATTTCGAGACGCTCATCGACATCACGGAGGCGCGCATGCTCCGCGAAAACCTCGCGAAGAGCGGCGACACGATCGCCGTCACGTCGGGGATGCCCGTCGGTGAGGGCGGGACCAACGTCATCAAGATCCACCAGTTGCCGTAAGGTCGCGTCCGGCGCGTCGGAATCGTGCGCGCGGAGGACGGCGAATAATTGCGTTGGAAGCGCTAAGGCGGCCGATCGGGAGGCCACCCGTCCGCGGAGAGGGCCGAGCCCACCCGAACGAACGCCGTCGATCGGTCGACCTTTCCTGCCCGCTTGCGGACGTCGGGCTTCGTGGGAGAGGCCGTCTCATGTCCGAACTTCCGCCGCGCGCGTCCGCCGAATATCTTCGCAAGCACGCGAAGCGTTTCGCACGCCGTCTCGGAATCACGCTCGCCGTCGCGCAGCGACGCCTCGCGAACGAATACGGGAAGCCCAGCTGGATCGAACTTCTTCGATCCGTCGCGGATGCCGACGATCGCTATCCGCTCGTCGCCGCCGTCCGGTCGGGCGACCTCGAACGCGTGCGGCGGATCCTGGCCGACGGCGCGAACCCGAATCTCGGGGGCGCGGACGAGACGCCGCTCCACATCGCCGCGCGCGTGGGCCCGGCGTCCGTCGTCGAGGCGCTCATCGTCGCGGGCGCGCTCGAATGGCAACGCGACGCGAAGGGACGCCTTCCGCTCGACGTCGCGAGGCGGAGCGGGAGCCCGGAGCGAGCGAAGATCGTCGGGTTGCTCGATCGCGACGCCGTCTCCGATCCATCGTTCCGCGCTGCGATCGACGCGCTCCATGCGGGCGACGCGCGAACGCTCGCGCGGCTCGTCGACGCCGAACCGCGATTACTGCGCGAACGCATCATCGGTCCCGACGTCTATCGGAAAGCCTCGCGCCATCAATACTTTCGCGACCCCAAACTCTTCTGGTTCGTCGCGAACAATCCGACGACGGTCGAACGGATGCCGCCGAACGTCGTCGAGATCGCGCGCGTCATGCTCGCTCGCGGTATCGAGCAGGGCGATCTCGATTACGCGCTCGAGCTCGCGATGTCGAGTTCGGCCGCGCGCGAGCAGGGTCACCAACGCGCGCTCGTGCGAGAACTGATCGGTGCGGGCGCGCGCGTGACGCGATCCGCGATCTGCGTCGCCGCGGCTTACGCGGAATACGAAATCCTCGCGACCCTCGTCGCCGACGGGTGTCCGATCGACGCGACGATCGCCGCGGCGCTCGGCGACGTCGACGCGCTCGCGAGTGCCCTGCCGACGGCGAATTCGGAGATCGTCGGAATCGCGTTCGGACTCGCGGTCATCGGAGGCCACGTTGCTGCCGCACGGATCGCGCTCGACGCCGGTGCGAGCATCGACGCGTCCCTACCCGTGCACGCACATAGTACGCCGCTCCACCAAGCCGCCGCCGCGAACGACGTCGCGATGCTCGAATTCTTACTCGCCCGCGGTGCCGATCGCGACGCACGCGACGCGCTTTGGGATGCGACGCCTCTCGAGTGGGCCGTCCATGCGGGAAACGCAGCCGCGCGTGCCGTGCTCGGCCGACCCGCGGGACCGTGACCGCACGATGGGGCGACGAGCACGCGGCGATCATCTCGAATCTCGCCGCCGTCCGCGGTGCCGCGGGACCGGGCTTCGGTTCGTGCGAGATTCGGACCGCGAGCTCGTGCGGCACGACGCGCGGCCGACGCTCTCGTTTCGTCCTACGCCGACCCGCTCGAGTCGAGCGTGCCCGAAGATCGTAGCGGCGACGCGGCGCTTTCCGACGATCGTCGTAGAGGTGCTCTCGCCGCACGTCGGGGCCGAGTTCACAGGAAAAAGACGCTTCCCTTACATCGAACCACCTGACCGATTACGATCGTATCGACCGCACGCGGCGCTGCGTCGTGCGTTACTCGTGGACGCCGATGGACGGGCCGCGAGGCCGCACCCTAAGCGGCTTCGATCGACGATCGTTCCGGCGCGAGCGTCCAGAGGATCTCCAGCCGTTCGGCCCGTTCCACCTCGAGCCCGATGGAGCGCCCGAACTCGCTAAACGTATAATTCTCTCGCAGCGAATACGCGACGATGCGTTGCACGCCGAGTTCGTGCAGGTGTGCGATCGTCACGCGTATCAACGCCGTCGCGACGCCCCGACGGCGCGCGTCCTTGGCGACCAGGACCGTCAGCTCCGCCGAACCGTCCTCGAGCAATTCACCGTGCGCCACACCGAGCGAGCGTCCGTTCTCCATCGCCAGGTAGCCGATCGAATCCGCCCGATCTTCGACGGCGCGCCGAACGTCCGCGGGGTCGAGATGATCGAGGGCGACGAAAAACCGGAAGTACCGGTCCTCTCTCGTGGTTCTGTCGAAGATCGAGCGGTACGCTTCCTCGTCGTCGGGATTGAGACGTCTGATACGCATACGATATCGGACGCCCTACGTAACGGGCAAAGTTGCGTTTACATAAATATGTGATTCGCAGAAACGCATATACGGCCGGTCAGGGTCCGCTCGAAACGATACGCGTTAGCGCACTTTCCCGCGATATATATTTTAGCGGTTTAAATAACGGAGCTTGCCGAGCGATCGCGACGAACGTAACGAAGAATTGACGTGCCGTCGAAGCGACGGAGGCGACCGAAAGCCGTTCGGCCGAGGACCCATCCGCGCCCGCTAACGCATCGCGAAAGCTCGGGCTGCCGCTGGCGCAGGTCGCCGTATCGTGCCGTAAACGTCGCACCCGTTTGCCGAGCCGACGCGAGCGATCGTCGTTCCGCGGGCGAAACGCATCGGGGACCGGCTCGCGCGCACGAGACGCCGGCCAACGGGCTCGAAGCGCTCGAGGAGCGCGCCGATCGTCCGGTCCGATCGACCGAGTCGACGACGGGGTAGGCGTTCGCGTGCGCGATCGAAGCGGACGAGCGAGCCGACCACATAGCCTATCTCGCAGCGAGTCTTCGTTCGAAAATCTTTACGCGGTCGCTCGATCGATCGCCGCACGGTGCTACAATCGAGGACGCGCGTTCGGTAAGGATACCGAGCGACGCGGCGACCGAAATCGGAGGTTCGTATGGCGCTCGATTCACCGCAACCGGATATCGCGGGCGTGATTCAATCGGAGATCGCGCGGGCCGCCCGCGAGACGTACGCGCGCACGGGCGTCGTCGTTCCGGACACCACGCAAGCGTTCGCCGCGGGCGTACTTTTTCCGAAAATGCACGCGCTCGCCTCGGACCCGAGCTTCGATCGCGCGCGGGTCGGCGACGCCGCGCTCTCGCTCTTCGAAACCGCGCTCGTCGATCGAACCGGGGGCCCGACCGATCGGGACGACGGCCCGACGGCTCGGTACGGCGCGCGTGACGACGTCGCGACGCTCGGCATCGTCGACCTCGCCGCGTCGTTCGCACGCTGGCCGCCGCCGTTCGGTACCATCGGTGTCTGATCCGACGGTGCGATCGACGGCGAAGGCCGAGTCGCGCGATCCGCGGTTCGACGCGATCACGAGCACGGCGGATATATTGAAGGTCACGACGAGCCTCGGCGGCGCGGCGCTGCTCTTCGGCATCAACCTCACCACGGCGTTCGCGACGACGTATCCGCGCGATCTCCAGATCGCGCTCGTCGCGAGTTGGGTCCTGCTCGCGGCCTCGGTCTCCCTCGGTCTGTGGCGTTTGTTCTACACGCCGTTACTGCTCGCGAGCGACGTCAAAGTCGACGACGTCCGCATGCCGTTCGCACTGAGTCTCGTCGCGCTCGCGCTCGGAACGCTGGTGCTCGCCGCCGTCCTCGTGACCTCGACGCTCGGCGGTCCGATCGCCGAGTCGCCGCGGGTGGGCTCCGCGCGAGATGCGGTTCGGACGGCGATCGGGGCGCTACCGCGCGGCGAACGCGTCGTGCGTGTCGTCACGAACGAACTCGTCGGAGGCGAGGACCGAAACCGATTCGTCTACGACTCGTGGCACGTGCAAATCGAGACCTGTCTCGCCGCGACCTGCACGCGGTCGCCGCCGACCGCGCTTCGGATACGCGACGTCTACGTCGATCCGAATTCCGGATCGACCTACGTTGCGGAGACGAACGCGAACGCTCCGTAGCTCCCGCCCGAAAACGCCCTCCGCCCGTCGGCGTCGACCCGATCGAGCGCGGGACGCGGTCGCTCGCTACGCCGGTATCGCGCGATAGATCCGTTCGTACGCCGCGACGGCGTGCGCGCGTCCGTAACGGATCCTCGCCTCTTCGCGCTGCGCGCCCGCGCCGCGCCACGCCTCGTCGACGTTCGACCAGACCGTCTCGACGCCGAGCGCGATCCCGGCGGCGTCGTCGTCGACGAGCCATCCCGTCTCGAAGTCGCCGACGGCGTCGGCGAGCGCGCCGCCATTACTCGCGACGACGGGGATCCCCGCGGCGAGACCTTCCAGGACGTTGTGCGGTTGCGCGTCGCGCGAGATCGGCACGACGAGGACGTCGATCTCGGCGAAGAGTTCGCGGGCGCGAACGCGACCGGCGAAGCGCACGACGTTCGCGAGATTCTGACGCCGGACCAAGGCCGCGACGAACTGGCGCGCGCGACCGTCTCCGGCGATCGTGAGCCGCGCGTCCGGGAGCGACGCGCGAACCTTCTCGAACGCCTCGATCGCCGTCTCCCACGCGCGATCGGCCGCGAGCGAACCCGACCAGCCGACGATCGGACCGGGTCGGCCGCCCGGACGCGCGAGCTCGACCGCGCCGAGCGCGTCGTCGACGCCGTGCGGGACGACGACGATCCGATCCGGCGCGAGCCCGAAGCGTTCCTCGAGCGAACGCGCGAGCGAGGGATACGTCGCGGTCACGCCCGCCGCGCGGTCGAGATAGCCCGGGAAGCGCCGATCGACGAGCTTCGTCGGTAATTCCTTGTCGCGCATGGGATCGTGGAACGTCACGACCGTGCGGCGCGCGAGCGCGAGCGGAAAGGTTCCGAGCGCGACCGACGTCGCCGGAAAGCCGTGCGCGTGCACGACGTCCGGCGCGAAACGTTCGACGACGCGGCGTAACTGCGCGATCGAGCGGCCCATGCCGATGATCCCCGACGCGCGAAAATCGGTCGAGAGCGCGAAGCGATCGAAGCGCGCGTGTTCCGATGCCGGGACGAGCGCGAGGACGTCGTAGGCGTCGTCGAGCGCGGAACACGTCTCCGCGACGTCGCGCGCCATCGCCTCACCGAGCGGCGAGAGCAGGACGAGAAGTTTCGGTTTCACGCGCGCGGCGTCGGCGCGGCTTTGGCGGTTCTCGCACCGGCGACGAGCGCTTGCGCGTGTTCGAGGGCGACGGCGGCGGTCGTTCCGGAGAGCATGCGTGCGATTTCTTCGAGAATCTCGCGCGCCCCGTCGAGTCGCACGACGTCGATGCGCGTGGCGTCGCGTCGCTCCCGCTTACGCAAGAGCACGTGACGGTCGGCCCACGACGCGAGCTGCGCGAGATGCGTCACGCACACGACCTGCGAGCGACGCGCGAGCGAACCGAGCCGTTCTCCCACGGCGGCGGCCGTCGCGCCGCCGATCCCGGCGTCGATCTCGTCGAACACGAGCGCCGTCCGTTCGCGCCGATCCGCGAGAACGACGACGAGCGCCAGGAGCACGCGCGAGAGTTCGCCACCCGACGCGGCGCGCGCGAGCGGACGCGGCGGATCGCCCGCGTTCGCGGCGAGCGCGAACTCGGCGCGTTCCGCGCCGTTGCGACCGATCTCCGCGAGCGCCTCGAGCCGGACCGCGAACCGCGCGTTCGGCATCGCGAGCGTCGCGAGTTCGCCCGCGATCCGCGTTTCGAGCGCGCGCGCCGCGCGCTCGCGAATCGCCGAAAGCGCGACGGCCGCTCGCGCGAGCTCGGTGCGCGCGGCATCGCGATCGGCGAGCGCGCGGGCGTCGCGTTCGTCGCGCGTCGCGTCGCGCTCGACGCGCTCGGAGAATCCCTCGCGAGCGACGAGCACGTCCGCGAGCGTCGCGCCGTACTTCTTCTTCAGCCGCTCGAGACGATCGAGACGTTCGGTCGCGACCTCGAGTTCGAGCGGATCGAAGTCGGCGCGCTCGCGTTCGCGCGCGAGCGCGTTCGCGATATCGCTCGCGTCGCTCTGCAGGGCGCCGAGACTCGCGGCGATCGCCTCGAGGGCCGCGTCGTACCGCGCGACGGGACCGAGCGCGGCCGACGCCGCGCCGATCGCCTCGACCGCCGATCCCTCGGCGAGCGAGAGCGCTTCGTACGCGTTCCCGAGCGCTTCCGCGATCCGTCCCACGTTCGCGAGATAATCGCGCCGGTCGCGCAGCACGTCGTCCTCACCCGCGAGCGGCGCGACCGCGTCGATCTCCGCGAGCGCGAAGCGCGCGAACTCGAGCTCGGCGAGCGCGAGACCGCCCGCGCGTTCGCGCGCGTCGATTTCGGCTTCGAGCGCGCGCAGAC
>CAZZXB010000100.1:0-11204 GCA_964658025.1 uncultured Janthinobacterium sp. | reverse complement strand
ACGATCCGCCCGTCTTGCATGCGCACGATGCGATCGCAGACGCCCGCCGCTTCCGTCGAGTGGGTCGCCATGAGGATCGCTTGACCCGAAGATGCCGCCGAGCGCAAGAGCTTAAGCACCTCCGCTCCGCTCTGCGAATCGAGATTCCCCGTCGGCTCGTCGGCCAACACGATCGCGGGTCGGTGAACCGTCGCACGCGCGACCGCCGCGCGCTGCATCTGTCCGCCCGATACTTGAGAGGGATACGCGTCGATCTTCTCGCCGATCCCCACACCCGCGAGCGCGGTCCGCACGCGCTCCGCGATCTCGGCGCGCGGACGCCGTTGCAACACGAGCGGGAGCGCGACGTTCTCGCCGATCGTCATCGCCGGCAAGAGATTGAAAAACTGAAAGATCGTTCCGATGCGATCGCGACGGAGCGCCGTGAGCGAGTCGTCGTCGAGCGAACTCGTCGCGCGACCTTCGACTTCGATCACCCCGCCCGACGGCAGATCGACGCATCCCACGAGGTTGAGTAACGTACTCTTTCCGCAGCCGCTCGGACCGACGAGCGCGACCATCTCGCCCGCGGCGATCTCGAGCGAAACGCGATCGAGCGCGCGAACGACTTCGTCGCCCGCGTCACCGTAGGCCTTACTGGCATCGATCGCGCGAACGGCGTGCGAGGCGACTACCACGCGCGCGAACGTCCGCCACGGCGTAACGATGCGGGTAACGTTTCAATTTTTCGAAGGCGCGCGATCGCGAGCGGTCGGATCGGAACGCTACGCCTTAAAATAATCCGCGTTGATCGCGATGTAATTCTTCCACTTTTCCGGGATATCGGAGTCCGCGTAGATCGCCTCGACCGGGCATGCCGAAACGCACGCGCCGCAATCGATGCACACTTCGGGATCGATGAAAAGCTGCTTCTCGTCGTCTTTGCCGTGGATGCAATCTACCGGACAAACGTCGACGCACGACTTGTCCTTCGTGCCGATGCACGGTTCCGTGATGATATACGCCATGATGCGCCTCCTATTGGGGGTGGCTCTCCGTCGGTCCTTGCGTCGCGTCGGGACCGACCGGGATGCCGCGCCGCCCTCGAGCGCGAAACTCGTTCCCATGATTGCGGGTACGTCCAAACGATGATTCAGGTGTGCGAGAGCTGCGGGCGCGAGCCCGCGACCGTCCGCGATTACGCGTTGCGCGGCGGAACGTGGGTCGAGGCGGAGGTCTGCCCCGATTGCGCCCGCCGTCGCCGCATGGCGATCGTCCCGCTCGCCGGGAGCGCGGTCGCCGCCGTGGCGCTCGCCATCGGCGCCACGTTCGCGATCGATCGTTTCTCGCGCGGCGGCGAACCGCGTCCCGAAACGAGCGCCGATCCGCGCGACTGGGCGAAGCGGTTGCGCGGCGGCACGCCGACGCTCGCGGCCTATTCGCGCGACCTCACGGCCGCCGCGCGCGCGGGCGAGCTCGATCCCGTGATCGGGCGCGATCTCGAGATCGACCGCGTGATCGCGATCCTCGCGCGCCGCTCGAAGAACAATCCCGTGCTCGTCGGCGAACCCGGCGTCGGCAAGACCGCCGTCGTCGAGGGGCTCGCGCAACGGATCGCCTCGGGCGACGTCCCGGCGGTCCTGCGCGACAAGCGGATCCTCGCGCTCGCGCTCGGTCCGCTCGTCGCGGGCACGAAGTATCGCGGCGAATTCGAGGGGCGCGTGAAGCGCATCGTCGACGAGATCAAGAAAGCGGCGCGCGAGGTGATCGTCTTCATCGACGAACTCCACGCGCTCGTCGGCGCGGGCGCCGCGGAAGGCTCGCTCGATCTCTCCTCGATGATCAAACCCGAACTGGCGCGCGGCGAGATGCAGTGCATCGGGGCGACGACGTTCGACGAATATCGCAAACACATCGAAGCCGACGCCGCGCTCGAACGCCGTTTCCAGCCCGTCACCGTCGCCGAACCGACGATCGAACAGACGGCGACGATCCTGCGCGGTCTGCGTTCGACCTACGCGACGCACCACGGCGTGACGATCGACGACGATGCCGTCGACGCGGCGGCATCGCTCTCCGCGCGCTACATCGTCGACCGCTTCCTTCCCGACAAAGCGATCGATCTCGTCGACGAAGCGTCGGCCTCCGTCGCCCTGGCGGGTCGCACGAACGTGACCGCAGCCGACGTCGCGAGCGTCGTCGCGAAGTGGACGGGGATTCCGCAGGGCGCGCTCACCGAAGAACAATCGCGCGGCCTCCTCGCGCTCGAAGAACACCTCGGACGACGCGTCGTCGGTCAGAACGCGGCGATCGACGTCGTCGCGCAGGCCGTCCGGCGCGGACGCGCCGGACTCAAGGATCCACGCAAGCCCGTCGGCGGATTTTTGTTCGTCGGACCGAGCGGCGTCGGGAAGACCGAACTCGCCCGCGCGCTCGCGAGCGAGCTCTTCGGCACGGACGACGCCCTCCTGCGGATCGATCTCACCGAATACACGGAAGCGCACACGGTCTCGCGTCTGCTCGGCGCGCCGCCGGGTTACGCGGGCCACGACGAACCGGGGCAGCTCACCGAGCCCGTCCGTCGCCGACCGTATTCGGTCGTCCTGTTCGACGAGTTCGAGAAGGCGCACGCCGACGTCGCGGCGATCCTGCTCCAGATTCTCGACGACGGACGCATCACCGATGCGAAGGGTCGCACGATCGATTTTCGTCACGCCGTCGTGATCCTCACGAGTAATGCCGATCCGAGCGAGCTCGATCTCTACATGCGGCCGGAACTCCTCGACCGTATCGACGATATCGTGCGCTTCAACGCGCTCGGCGAGACCGACATCGAACGGATCGTCGACCTGCAGATGCACGCCGTTACCGGACGGCTCGGCGCGCTACGGATCTCGGTCGTCCTCGCGGACGACGCGCGGCGCCATCTGGCGCTCGAGAGCATCGCCGCCGGAAGCGGCGCGCGCTACGTCGCGCGCACGATCGCCCGACTCGTCACGAACCCGCTCTCGAGCGCGATCCTGCGCGGCGACGTCCGCGAGGGCGGCAGCGCGAAGATCGCGATGCGCGACGCGACGACGCTCGAGGTCGTCGCCGCCTAATCGTCGCCGCGATGGCGGCACCGACATCGGTCCGGGCACGATCGGCGTGGCCAAAAGCGGCGGCGATCGTCCCGGGCTACCGGACTAGAGGATCTTCGCGATCGCCGCGTCGATCTCGGGCGGCGTCATCTCGCCGAGACGGTACGTGCTGATCTTTCCTCGCTTGTCGATGAAGACGTGGACCGGGAGACCGATCGCGCCGTACGCTTTCGCCATGTCGCCGCCGTCGACGACGATCGCGAACGGCCACCTGTACTTCGTCGCGAAGTCTTTGGCTTTGCCCGCGTCCTCTTGTTCGTCGACGCCGACGAGCGCGAGCCCCTTGGGATGGTATTTCGCGTAGAGCTTCGCCACGTCGGGCGCCTCGTCGTTACACGGTCCGCACCACGACGCGAAAAAATTCAGATACGTCGCCTTGCCGTGGAATTTCGACGACGCGTACGTCCCGCCGCTCGCGCTCGGCACGTCGAAGGCGGGCGCGACGTCGCCCGCGTGCGGGGCGGCGGATGCGCGCGCGACGCTTGCGAGGACGAGGGCGACGGGCGCGAGCGCGCGCGTAACGGTTCGATTCATGCGGACCTCCTACGACGTACTGAACGACGGAAAGCGCGCGTGCGTCGCATCGTCTCGCATCTGGGCGAGCAGACCGTCGACGTCGGCAAACGCGCGTTGTTCGCGGACGAAGCGGAGATCGCGGATCGCGAGCTCCTCGCCGTACACGGTTCGATGAAAGTCGAGCAACCACGCCTCGACGGTGCGCCTGGTTCCGGCGAAGGTCGGATTCGAACCGATCGAGACGAGACACGCATAATCTTCGCCGTCGTAGCGCGCGACCGCCGAATACACGCCGTCGCCGGGCAACGTCTTCGCGCTCGGGATCGCGAGGTTCGCCGTCGGAAATCCGAGATCGTGTCCCCGCCCGAAGCCGAGTTCCACGCGCCCGCGGAGCACGTACGATTCGCCGAGCAGTCGATTCGCCGTCTCCATGTCGCCGCGTAAGAGCGCCGCGCGGATCCGCGTGCTCGAGATCCGCTCGTCGCCGTCGGTCAGCGGCGGAACCGAGATCACCTCGACGCCGTGCGGCTCGAGCGTCTCGCGCGCGAGCGTCGCGTCGCCCGCGCGTTCGCGCCCGAAACGAAAATTCTCGCCGACCACGAGCCCGCGCACGCCGAGCGTGCCGTGCAACGCATCGACGCAAAACGCGCGCGCGTCCGTGCGCGCGATGCGCTCGTCGAAGGGAACGAGGAAGAGTTCGTCGATCCCGGTCGAGGCGAGCAGATCGACGCGCTCTTCGAGCGTCGTGATCGCGGGCGGGACGCGATCGGGTCGCAAGAACGTCGCCGGATGATTGCGGAACGTGAGGACCGCCGCGCGGTACCCGGGACGTCGACGCCGCAAGAGCGCGCGCACGATCTCGCGATGGCCGCGATGCAGGCCGTCGAAAAACCCGATCGCGAGGACGAGCGGGCGCGTCGTCGCGGGCGCTTCGATCTCGTGATGGATCTTCACACGAACACTTTGCGCGGCGCGAGGAGCGCGCCGACGGCTTCCCCGACGCCGACGAGCGTCCGCGAGGCGTCGCGGACGAAGACGTGTTTCGAAGCCGATCCGGCGGGCATCGCGACGAGTCGCCCCGCGCGAAAATCGGTCGATCCGCGGCCGTCGAGCACGACCGTCGGAAACGGGATCACCCGTTCCGGCGCCACGAGCGCGGACGCGGGGTCGGCCTCGATTTCGTCGAGCGTCCGCGACTCGTAGAGTACGAACGCGCCCGACGCGTCGCGCAAGAGCGCGCCCATGTGCGCCGCGCAGCCGATCGCCGTGCCGAGGTCTTCGGCGAGCGTGCGGACGTACGTGCCTTCCGAACACGCGACGGCGATCCGCGCGATCCCGGGCTCGTACCCGAGCACGCGCAGGCCGAAGATCGTGATCCGTCGCGGCGCGCGCTCGACCGTCTCGCCGCGCCGCGCGATTTCGTAGAGCCGCTCGCCGTTGTGGTGGAGCGCGCTCGTCATCGGCGGAATCTGATCGATCGGGCCGACGAAACGGTCGAGCGTCGCTTCGAGTAACGCCCGCGCGTCGTGCGGGACGGGCGACGTCCGGATCGTCTCGCCGAGCGCGTCGCCCGATGCCGTCGCGCGTCCGAGCACGAGCGTGAAGACGTACGACTTGCGCCGATCTTCCATCAACGGGATGAGCCGCGTCGCCTTCCCGAGCGCGAGCGGAAGCACGCCCGCCGCCATCGGATCGAGCGTTCCGAGATGGCCGACGGGGAGCTTACGATCGCCCAGACGCGAATAGATCTTGCGCACGCGGGCGCCGACCTGCGTCGACGTCGGACCCGCGGGTTTGAAGACGTTGACGAAACCGAGCATCGGGTCGGCGCGCTACAGACCCTCTGCGAGAAGCGCTTCGCGCGCGGCCGCGATCGCGGCGTCGATCGGCCCGTCGAACGTGAATCCCGAAGCGCGAAAATGTCCGCCGCCACCGAGTCGACCCGCCGCCGATTGCACGTTCACGCGACCGTTACTCCGTAAGCTCGCGCGCACGTCGCCGTCGTAGGCTTTGAACAACGCCGCGACGTCGACGCCCTCGACCGAGCGGAGATGTTGCACGATCTCTTCCGTATCCTCGCCATCCGCGCCGTGGCGGGCGAGCATCGCGTCGTCGACGAGCGACCAGCAGAACCGACCGTTCTCTTCGAGCCGCGCGGTCGCGAGCGCTTCGCCGAGCAATCCGATCGCGGCGAAGCGTTTGTTCGCGAAGATCTCTTCCGTGATCTGTTCCTGGTTCGCGCCGAGATCGACGAGACGCGCGGAGACGCGCAACACCTCGGCCGTCGTGTTGGAGTGCATGAAGCCGCCGGTATCGGTCATGATCGTCGTGAGCAGATTCGTCGCGATCTCGGGCGTGATCGTCGCCTTCATCTCGTCGAGTAACTTCAGGACGCACGTTCCGGTCGAGCACTCTTTTTCGAGCACGTAGTTGAGCGCGCCGAAGCGCGTGTTCGCGAGATGGTGATCGATGTCGAGCACGTTCTCGCGCGCGATCTCGGGCAAGAATTCCCCCGCGCGCGACGTGTCGCTCATGTCGCAGAACACCCAGAGCGTATCGGCCGGAAAGTCGGCCGGAACGGTGCGCGACACGCGATCGGCGTCGGGCAGGAAGCGGAGATTACGCGGAACCGGATCTTGCTGGAAATACGCGACGTGCTTCCCCTCGGCGCGTAACGCGAGTCCGAGCGCGAGCCCGGCGCCGAGCGTGTCGCCGTCGGGCTTCACGTGACTCGCGAACACGAAGTGCGAGCGCTTGCGCAACTCCGCAACGACTTCGGCCGTCGTCGCCTCGCGGCGAACGTCACTTTGAATCATCGGTCAATCCCTTCGCGCCGCTTTTCGCGAGCATCTGACTGAGTGCGATCGCCTTCTCGGTCGATCGGTCTTCCACGAACACGAGCTCGGGCGTATGCCGTAACACGACGGCCCCGCCGAGCGCCCCGCGCAGAAACCCCTTCGCGGACTCGAGCGCGATCATACTTTGCTTCGCGACGTGCCGGTCGCCTATGATCGAGACGTAGACCTTCGCCGAATGGAGATCGTTCGTGATCTCCACCCGCGTGACGGTCACGAATCCGAGCCGCGGGTCCTTGAGCTCGGTCGCGATCAACGTCGCGAGCTCGCGTTGCAGCTCGTGATCGATCCGCCCCATCCGTTCCCGTTTCATCCCGCCTCCTTCGACGCCGGGTCCGTGGTTTCCACGACGGGTCGGGCGGCTCGCTTGCTTAGCCGGGCGACTCCGGCACTTCGGACTCTGCGTCGAACCGCGCCGGCGGCAGGCGCGAGAGTCGGCGATAGTCCGCGTAGCGCGCGTAGGCGAGCCGCGCGAACCCGAGCGCCGCGAGGACGTCGACCCACCAATATCCGAGACCGCCCTTCGCCCGTACGACGGCCATCCAGACGGACGCGACGCACAAGAGCGCGTGACCCCAAGCCCAACGGAGCGCGACGACCCGCTCGTCGGTCTCGCGATCGGCCGAAGCGAACATCCATCGTCGATTCACGAGCCGTCTCCGGGACAGAACACGACGCGCCACCCATCGGGATCCTCGAACGCGAGCGCGTCGCGCCGCGCCCAATACGGATTCCTCATCGGAACGGTCGCGTATCCGAAGCCCGACATGCGCGCCTCGAGTGCGACACCGCCGTCGAGATGCCGACCGAATCCGACATCGTCACGATCGAGATCGCGCGGTCTCCGCACGCCGCAGTGCGACCCGATAGCGTTGACGACTTCGCCAGAACAGCGCACCCAACAGAAGCGGCGCGCCGAGAGTCGACCACCACTTACCGATCCCCAATGCGAACGACACGATCGCAAGGACCGTTTCGACGACCAAGAAGGTCCCGAGCTCGCGCGTCGCACGACGCGCCGTCGCAAGTTCGTCCGACGGGCGACCGATGGATCCCGCGACGCTTCGGACCAGCGAAGCGAGTGGTGGTTGAATGGCTTTCGACATGCCCCAAGTACCTCGAAAAGCGTTCGACGACAACCATTACATGCGTGCGGTGCGTATACGGAGACCCAAACCCGTGCGACGCGAGAGTTCGGCGTCGATACGTCGACTACCGCTCGATCCATTACGGGCGGACGGGCGATTAAAAGGTGGTTCGTTCCCTCGCCTTACGCATGCCGGCACGTACCACGGATGCCCGCACCGTTCGCGCGCCTACGTTGCGGTGACCCGAGGTTCTCGAATGCGTGGAAGCGTAGGGTTCGCGATGTGCCGTAACATCCGACCGCTGTTCAACTTCGAACCGCCGAGCACGCCCGACGACGTGCGCGCCGCGGCGTTACAATTCGTCCGCAAGATTAGCGGCTCGGCCGTGCCGTCGAAAGCCAACGAGCCGGCCTTCGCGACCGCCGTCGACGCGATCGCCGCCGCTTCATCGGACCTCCTGGCTTCGCTCCAAACGCGCGCGCCGGTCCGCGATCGCGCGGCCGAAACCGAGAAGGCGAAGATGCGCGGCCGTAAGCGTGACGCGATTTCGCTCGCCGTCGAACGCGCCGAGGCCTGATCCTTCGACGTTTCGACCGCGTACGAGCGCGTCGAGCGGGTTACGGCCGCGCCGTCACCGCGTGGTCGACGACCCCCTCACGCGCTTGTGGTCGATCGCGTTTTTTATCCGACCGAAGTTGCATTGACCGACGCCGATCGCGAGCCATAGTATACCGAAGCCGAGCCAAAACCAGTAAACGCGATCGCGGTGCATCCGATCGAACGCTAACGCGATCCACGCGGCGCCGACGAACACGTTCGCCCGACCCGTTAACGCGAACACGCGATGGACTCTCGCACGATCGTCCGACGTGGTGAATCGACGTGCGAGGAGACTCCCGAAACGGAGGACGATCTATGCGAGCGGCGGTTGTAGCGCTCTAGCCACTCGACCTCACCTCCAACGCGTTACGCATCGTTCGCTTCTCCCGCAGCAACGCTCGGGAGCGTGGAAACCTCGTGGCGCGCACTTCCGCCGATCGCTCGCCCGGCATATGCGACGATCGTGTCCGATTCGAGCGCGATCGTCGTCTCGGGCTCGCTACCCGAAGGCCGGCGGTCACGGGGAGGTCGTAACGCCTCAGCCATTCGCGTTCGCTCGCTTGATCGACGCGAGATATGCGAAGCCGATGATGACGAGCATCGCGACGGAACCGAGCGCGCTGTAGAGATCGTTCGCGCGTAGCACCGGATGCTTGAAATCGTTCACGTAGTCCGAGACCTCGCGCCCGAGCAAGACGATCGTCACGAACGCCCCGAACCCGAGCACGATCCGAAACCACCGACTCCGCACCATCGCCTCGCCCGCGGGACGCGACGGCGTCCTCGCCGGTTCCGCCGAACGCGCCGACGCCGGATTCTCCGCAGCACGCCGCGTCCGCCGTTCCGCCGCCCGAGCACTCCGAATCGCCGCCCGCTCCCGCTGCGACCGCGTCGTCGGCCGACTCAACGCGTGGCCTTCCCGCTGCGACGGACCAGAACGAGACTCGAACCCACCGACAAAATCCACGACACGTAGATCCACGGATTGAAAACTTCACTGCGGATGCCGCAATACAGAGCCGCCGCGGCCACGCTCCAAAAACCCATCGCAATCGCGACGTCGACACGAGTCAACTTTATCGACGTCACCGTAGCCCGACGACGCTCCGCGAGCCGGGGCGCGGCGACCGTTTCGACGGGAAGCTCGGCGACGAGCGGAGCGCCGGAAGCGCGGGAGCGAGGAGTCCGCGCAGGTCGTCGATTTCCCCGGATGGGAGATCGACGACCGGTTCCCGGCGAAACGGTCGCCGCGCCCCGGCCGGCACCGATTCCGCAACCGCCCCGACCGAACGACGCACCCCGGCCCCGGACTCCGCAGAGAAGCCCGACGCCGCCGTCATTCTACGCCGGAACCGGTTCCGGCGCGACGAGTTCCGATGCGAACGCCTCGATCACGTCGCCCGCCTTGAGATCGGAGAACTTCGCGATCTGCACGCCGCACTCGTAGTTCTCGGCGACTTCCTTGACGTCGTCCTTGAAGCGCCGCAGCGACTCGAGTTCCGACTCGAAGATGACCGCCGAGTCGCGCAGGATGCGGACCTTCGCGTTGCGCGTGAGCTTGCCGTTCTGCACGTAGCAACCCGCGATCGTGCCGACCTTCGAGACCTTGAACACCTCGCGCACTTCCGCACGGCCGAGGATGACCTCGCGGTACTTCGGCGCGAGCATACCGACCATCGCCTTCTTGAGGTCGTTCTCCACGTCGTAGATGACCTGATAGAAGCGGATGTCGACCTGCTCGTTTTCCGAGAGCCGCTTTACCGTCTCGTCGGGTCGGATGTTGAACCCGATGAGCACGGCGTTCGAGGCGCTCGCGAGGTTGACGTCGTTCGGCGTGATCGCACCGACGCCGGCGAGGATCACGCGGATGTCGACTTCCGCGTTCGAGAGCGATTCCACGCGGCCGCGGAGCGCTTCGACCGCGCCTTGACCGTCGGCTTTCAGGATCAGGTTGAGCGTTTTGTTGCCGCCGTCGGCGCGCGTCGCCATGAAGCTCTCGAGCGAGACGCGCGGACCCGACGTCGCCGCGATCGCGACGTCCTTGCGACGCGTCGAACGTTTCGCCGCCGCTTCGCGCGCGACGCGTTCGTCCGAAACGACCATGAGCGTGTCGCCGGCGTTGGGGACTTCGGAGAGACCCATGATCTCGACCGGGATCGAGGGCCCGGCCTTCTTCACTTGTTTGCCCTTGTCGTCGACGAGCGCGCGGATCTTGCCGAACGCCGAGCCGACGACGACGACGTCGCCCGTGCGGAGCGTGCCGTTCTGCACGAGCACGGTCGCGACCGCGCCGCGACCCTTGTCGAGCGCGGATTCGATGACGACGCCCGTCGCGCGACGCGTCTTGTTCGCCTTGAGATCCTTGAGCTCGGCCTCGAGTAAGACCGTCTCGAGGAGCTTGTCGATGCCGTCGCCCGTGCGTGCGGAGACGGGGACCATTTCGGTCTTGCCGCCCCATTCGACGGGTTGGAGCCCTTGCTCGGCGAGTTGCGATTTCACGCGATCGGCCTGCGCGTCTTCGCGATCCATCTTATTGATCGCGACGACGATCGGCACGCCCGCCGCCTTGATGTGCGAGATCGCCTCGAGCGTTTGCGGCATGACGCCGTCGTCGGCCGCGACGACGAGGATCGCGACGTCCGTCACCTTCGCGCCGCGCGCGCGCATCGCGGTGAACGCTTCGTGACCGGGCGTATCGATGAACGTGACCTTCTGATCGTTTTTCTCGACCGTGTACGCGCCGATGCGCTGCGTGATGCCGCCCGCCTCGCCGGCCGCGACGTTCGCGAAACGGATCTTGTCGAGCAACGACGTCTTCCCGTGGTCGACGTGACCGAGGACCGTGACGACCGGCGGTCGCGACGAGAGGAGCTCGGGCCGATCTTCTTCCTGCTCGACGACGACTTCTTCGCCCGCTTCTTTGATGACCGCGTTGAAGCCGAACTTCTTCGCGACGTTCTGCGCGGTCTGCGCCGGGATGTTCTGATTGATCGTCGCCATGGTGCCCATCTTGATGAGCTCCTTGA
>CAZZXB010000099.1:3348-11302 GCA_964658025.1 uncultured Janthinobacterium sp. | reverse complement strand
CGCTGCGACTTTGCCGCGCAAAGTTAACGGACCTCTCCTCGCGGCCGGGGCGCGTCCGATCGCATCGATGCGGAACGCTCGACCCGCTTCATCGGTCGCGCGTTCGTCCGCGCCGGTCGCACGTCCGTCGGTAAGGAAACCGCCCGATACGCGGGCGACGCGCCGCTCGCGACGCTACGCGCGAAACTCGGTCTGTGAGCTCGACGCCGTCGCGGGGCGAGGGGCGGCGACGCGCGCGCTCACTCGGAGGCGGCGCGCGTGCGATGCGCGCGTAAGAGCACGAAGGTCTGACGGTCGAGACTCGTCGTCGATTCGGGTGCGAACGTCTCGCCGTGCGGCACGTCGGTCCGACGCGTGTCGAACGCCGTCTCCCACGTCCGGATTCCGGCGAGGCTCGGGATCTTGAACTCGACGGTCTCGACGTGACAGTTGAGGAGCATGAGGAAGCTGTCGTCGTCGACCGGCATCCCCGCTTCGTCGACGTCGCCGATCGTCGCGCCGTTGAGGAAGAGCGCGAAGCTCTTCATCCACCCCTGGCTCCACTGTTCGTCGCTCATCTCGAGACCGTCGGCGGAGAGCCAGATGACGTCCTGGGCATCTTGGTGGCGGATCGTTCGGTCCTGAAAGAACTTGCGCCGATGCAGGTTGGGATGGGCGCGCCGGAAGGCGATGAGCTTGGCCGTGTAGTCGAAGAGGCTCCGCTTACGGTCGTCGAGCTTCCAGTCGTACCAACTGATTTCGTCGTCCTGGCAGTACGCGTTGTTGTTGCCGCCCTGCGTGCGCGAGATCTCGTCGCCGCCGCAGAGCATCGGCACGCCCTGCGAGAAGAAGAGCGTCGCGAGAAAGTTGCGCTTCTGGCGTTCGCGCAGTTCCGCGATCTCCGGATCGTCCGTCGGTCCCTCGACGCCGAGATTCCACGACGCGTTATCGTTCGTGCCGTCGTTATTGTCTTCGCCGTTGGCCTCGTTGTGTTTTTCGTTGTAGCTCACGAGATCGTTGAGCGTGAAGCCGTCGTGGGCGACGATGAAGTTGATGCTCGCCGACGGCCGCCTGCCGCTCGTCTCGTAGAGATCGCTCGAGCCCGTGAGGCGGTAGGCGAGATCGGCGAGTTGGCCGTCGTCGCTCTTCCAGAACTTCCGCACGGTGTCGCGATACTTCCCGTTCCACTCCGCCCACAGCACCGGGAAGTTGCCGACCTGATAGCCGCCTTCGCCCACGTCCCACGGTTCGGCGATCAGCTTGAGCTGCGAGAGGATCGGATCCTGATGGATGATGTCGAAAAACGCGGAGAGACGATCGACGTCGTGCAGTTCGCGCGCGAGCGTCGATGCGAGATCGAAACGGAAGCCGTCGACGTGCATCTCGGTCGCCCAATAGCGCAGGCTGTCCATGATGAGTTTGAGCACCTGCGGGTGACGGACGTTGAGACTGTTGCCCGTCCCCGTGTAGTCCATGTAGAAGCGCGGTTCGCCGGACACCAACCGATAATAGACGGGGTTGTCGATGCCCTTGAAGCTCAGCATCGGACCCATGTGGTTGCCTTCCGACGTGTGGTTGTACACGACGTCGAGGATCACTTCGATGCCCTCGCGATGGAGCGTCTTCACCATCGCCTTGAACTCGGCGACCTGGCTCGCGGTGCCCGCGCTCGACGCGTAGCGCGACGTCGGTGCGAAGAAGTTCGTCGTGTTGTAGCCCCAGTAATTGCTCAGGCCCTTGTCGATGAGTCCCTTATCGTCGAGGAATTCGTGGATCGGTAAGAGTTCGACCGCGGTCACGCCGAGCGTCTTGAGATGCTTGATCGCGGCGGGCGACGCGAGTCCGGAATACGTGCCGCGCAGGTGCTCGGGGACGTCCGGATGCTGTTGCGTGAAGCCTTTGACGTGGACTTCGTAGATGATGGAATCGCTGAGCGGCGTTTTCGGCGCGCGATCGCCTTCCCAATCGAAGAACGGATTGCCGACGATCGATTTCGGCATGCCCCACGCGTCGTCGGCATCGTCGCGCGCCGCGTCCTCCGCCTCGCCGCCCATCACGTACGGAAAGATCGGCGCGTTCCAGTCGACGGTTCCCGAGATCGCGGTCGCGTACGGATCGATCAAGAGCTTCGCGGGATTGCAGCGCAGGCCGCGTTCCGTATCGTACGGACCGTGCACGCGAAATCCGTAGCGTTGACCGGCGCCGATCCCCGCGACGTACCCGTGCCACACGAACGCGGTCCGCTCGCGCAACTCGACGACCTCCGGTTCGCGATCGTCGTCGGAAGCGAAGAGGCAGAGTTCCACGCGCTCGGCGAGTTCGGAGTAGAGGGCGAAGTTCGTTCCGGAACCGTCCCAGGTGGATCCTTGCGGAAACGGACGACCGGGGAGGACGGAGCGAGACAAAATGAGCGCTTCCCTTCAGACGAGTGCTCCGGCGGCTATACCCACGAAAGTCGGGCGGGTCGTCGGAACGTTCGCGAAGTCCGGATGGACGCCCGATGCCGTCGGATTCGCGACGGCGCCGGGCGCTTTTCGCAACCGTGCTAACTTGGGCTTAATCTTCACGCGCTACGCTGGCGACGCTTGCTGTAGGAGGCTGCGTCGTCCATGGTATTTTCGAAGCATCGCAAAGCGATGTCGGGACTTTTGCTGTTGTTATTCGGTTCGAGCACGACGCTCGCGGGCGCCGCGGGCGTCCGTCCGTTCGCCGTTTCCGGATCGAACGGCGGCCCCGCGCTCTTGCCCACGGGTCAGTACATCACCGCGACCGCCGCGCCGGGTTCGTCGTACCAACGACTCGCGACCGGGTTGCGCGCCGACGGGAACGCTGACGCGGACGACGCCGTCGCGTCGGCGCTGAGCCCCGACGGACGGACGCTCCTCGTGCTGACGAGCGGCTTCAACGTCTCGATCAACTACGAGAATCGCGAACCGATCCTGTTTCCGGTGCTCGATCCGACGACGGGAAAGCCCGCGCCGTTTTTCAATCCGACGAGCGGCAGCACGCAGACGGGTTACAACCAGGCCGAATGGGTCTTCGTCTACGACGTCACCAAGGGCAACGCGCGTCCGATCCAACACATCCCGATCCCCGATACGTATAGCGGTCTCGCGTGGGATCCGAAGGGCACTCGTTTTTACGTCTCCGGCGGGATCGACGATCGCGTCCTCGTCTACAAGGGCGAACACGGAACCTCGTACAAACCCGACGCCCCCTTCGTCGTGCTCAATCACAACACGAACGACCACGCACCGCTCCCGAATTACGACGGCGGGATCCTGCACGGCACCGCGGCCGGCAAGGCCGTGCCGCGCGCGGTGACGGGCGCCGTCGTCGCGGGGATCGACGTGAGCAAGGACGGCAAGACGCTCGTCGCGGCCGATTTCGAAAACGCCGCGGCGACCGTCGTCGATCTCGAGACGCGCAAGGTGGCGTCCGAAGTTCGGTTCACCGTTCCGGGCTCGCTCTCGCCGATCGGCGAGTTTCCGTACGGCGTGGCGGTGAAGAGCGATGGGAACGGCACGTTCGCGAAAGCGTACGTCTCGAGCCAACGCGACGATCAGGTCGTCGTGATGTCGAAGAACGCCATGCTCTCGGTGATCCCCGTTCCCGCGGGTCCCAATAAGATGGCGCTCGACGGCGATCAGCGTCGGCTCTACGTCGCGTGCGGAAACGACGACTCGGTCGCCGTGATCGACACGGTCACCGATAAGCTCCTGCGCGTCATCTCGATCGCGCGCCCGGGCGATCCGTTCAAGGGCGCGAATCCGAATTCGATCGCGATCGGTCCGTACGGCCGCACGCTCTACGTCACGCTCGGCGGCGAGAACGCGGTCGCCGTCGTCGACGTCGCGTCGGGTCGCGTGACGGGACGCATTCCGGTCGGTTGGTATCCGTCGTCGGTCGTCCTCTCGGCGGATGCGTCGCATCTCTACGTCGCGAATCAGAAGTCGAACGCCGGTCCCAATCCCGGACAGACGTATTATTCGTGGAACACGCCGTACGGCATCTCGCTCAACAAGACCGGAAGCAACACGTACACGTGGGAGGCGGAAAAAGCGGGCCTCGTGACGATGCCGGTTCCGGATTCGAACGAGCTCTCGTATCTCTCGAGCATCGTCGATGCCAATAACGGTTTCGCCAACCGCGGCGCGGGCGACTCGATGATGTCGTTCCTGCGCGGCAGGATCAAACACGTCATCTACATCGTCAACGAGAATCGCACGTACGACCAGGTGCTCGGCGATCTCGGAAACGGCGCCAACGGCGATCCGCGCCTCACGTTCTTCACGCGCCCGATCACGCCGAATCTCCACGCGCTCGAAGAGAACTACGTCACGCTCGACAATTTCTACGACGCGAGCGAGACGAGCGGCGTCGGTTGGAATTGGGTGATGCAGGGTCACACGAACGACTTCATCGAGAAGACGCAACCGGTCGACTACGGCAACTCCAACGGTTTCGGACTGACCTACGACTGGCAGGGCATCGTCGCGAACATGAATCTCGGCCTGCCCCCGACGGGCGCGCCGTCGATCTTCTCGACGCGCATCACGGGGATCGCCGACCCATCGGGTCGTTCGACGATCCTGCCCGGACCGAAGGATCCCTCGGCTTCCGAGGGCGCGAATAATCTCAATCGTAACGCCGTCGGCGGGTACATCTGGGAATCGGCGCTGCGCGCCGGCAAGACGGTCCGTAATTACGGCTGGCAGATCGATCTCAACTACTACGGGTCGGGGACGGCCTTCGATCCGCCGCTCGTGCGCCATCCGTTCGAGAACGGCAAGCTCCAGTCGTCGCCGAGCACGCCGTCGATCCAAGGCATCACCGATCGTTACTACCGCGCGTTCGACCAGCGCTATCCCGACGTCTACCGCATCGAAGAGTGGCGTCGCGAGTTCGCGCAGTACGTGAAGAACGACGACATGCCCAACCTCATGACGATGACGATCCCGCACGATCACTTCGGTTCCTTCGGAACGGCGCTCGAAGGTCTCGGTACGCCGCAGCTCGAGATGGCGGATCACGACTACGCGATCGGCCAGCTCGTCGAAGCGGTGAGCCATTCGAAGTATTGGGGCTCGACGGCGATCGTGATGCTCGAGGACGATCCGCAGGACGGTCAGGATCACGTCGACGCGCATCGTTCGATCATCCACATCATCTCGCCGTACACGCGCTCGCACTACGTCGACCACAACACGTACTCGACGCCGAGCGCGCTCCATACGGTCGAGGCACTCTTGGGCATCAGCCCGCTCGGGCTCAACGACGCGAACGCGCCCGTGATCTCCGACGCGTTCACGACGCAGCCGAACCTGCAGCCGTATGCGGCGATCATCCCGGGCTCGCTCTGCGCCAAGCCCGTCGCCTCCGATCTCGTGCCGGCGTGCTACAGTCCGAGCGCCCGTCGCACGCGCGGCGTCGCACAACTCCACGACGCGTCGTGGTGGGCGAAGCAGACCGTCGGCTTCGACTTCTCGAAACCCGACAAGCTCAACCCCGCGCTCTTCAACCAGATCCTCGAAACGGGAATCACCGGTCGCGGCACGTTGCCGGGCCGGCAAGCGATCGCGACGGCACCCAAGGGTGACGGAGACGCCGACGGCATCTAACCGATAAGCGTAACCCAAAAGAATGAGGCGGGTGCGAACCCGCCTCATTTTTCGTTTGGTGCGGTTACATTTTTCGGACGGCCGTGGGGGAGCTTCGTCGTCCTCCGGGTAGCATACGGAAGCGATGCCCACGGCTCGCGCTCGCCCGCTTGGAGGAACGATGCCCGGACGTCAATTCTTACACGTGCCCGGCCCGACGAACGTGCCCGATCGGGTGTTGCGCGCCATGCACGTGCCGATGGAGGACCATCGCGGTCCGCGTTTTCCCGAGCTGACGTTGCCGCTCTTCCAAGAGCTCAAGACGATCTTCAAAACGACGACGGGTCAGGTCTTCATGTTTCCGTCGTCGGGTACGGGCGCGTGGGAAGCGGTGTTGACGAACACGCTCTGCACGGGCGATCGCGTGCTCTCGGTACGCTTCGGCCAGTTCAGCCATCTCTGGATCGATCTCGCGCAACGTCACGGCCTCGACGTCGTCGTGCAGCAAGAAAAATGGGGCGACGCGCCGTCGCCCGAGCGGATCGGTCGCGAACTCGCCGCGGATACGAAGCACGAGATCAAAGCCGTGATGGTCGTGCAGAACGAAACGGCGACGGGCGTGACGTCCGACATCGCGGGCGTCCGCCGCGCGATGGACGCGGCGAACCATCCGGCGTTACTGTTCGTCGACGGCGTGAGCTCGATCGGCTCGATCGATTTTCGGATGGACGAGTGGCGCGTCGACGGCGCGGTGAGCGGAAGCCAGAAAGGTTTCATGCTTCCGGCCGGGCTCGGCTTCGCGTGCATGAGTCAGAAGGCCGCCGAAGCCGAAGCCGCGGCGCGTAAGGCGCAACCGCTCAAGCGCACGTACTTCGATTTCGAGGACATGCGCAAGGCCAACAAGGACGGGTACTTTCCGTACACGCCGTCGATTCCGATGCTCTACGGACTGCGCGAGTCGCTGCGGATGCTCGCCGAAGAGGGACTCGAGAACGTGTTCGCGCGCCACCACCATCTCGCGAGCGGCGTTCGCGCCGCCGTGCACGACGGGTGGGGTCTCGGACTCTGCGCGAACGATCCGTCGACGCAGAGCGATACGGTGAGCGCCATCATGGTGCCGACGGGGAAGAACGGCGCCGACGTGATCGCGCGTGCGAACGCGCGTTACGATCTCGCGCTCGGCGCCGGGCTCTCGGAGGTCGCGGGCAAGCTGTTCCGCATCGGGCATCTCGGCGATCTCAACGAGCTCATGTGTCTCGCGGCGATCGCGGGCGCGGAGATGGCGATGCGCGATATCGATATCGATCTCGCCGCGGGGAGCGGCGTCGCGGCGGCGTCGGAGTATTATCGCGCGAACGGCGTCGGCGCTCGCGAGCCCGCGCGTGTCTGACGCGCCGCAACGCATCGTCTTCCTCGATCGCGAGACGCTCGGTGCGACCTTGCGCGAGCCGAACTTCGCACACGATTACGTCGCGTACGATCGAACGGATCCGGGTGAGGTGGTGGAGCGCTTGCGCGATGCGTCGATCGCGATCACGAACAAGGTCCGACTCGACGCGGCGGCGCTCGCGCATCTTCCGAAACTGAAGTTGATCGCGGTCGCGGCGACGGGGACCGACGTGATCGACAAACCGGCGGCGGCCGAGCGGGGCGTCGCGGTCGTCAACATCCGGAACTACGCGTTCAACACGGTCCCGGAGCACGTGATCGCGCTTTTGTTCGCGCTCCGCCGGAAGCTCGTCGAATACGTGAACGACGTCCGGGCGGGCGCGTGGCGAGCCGCCTCGCAGTTCTGTTTTCTCACGCACGAGATCTCGGATATCGCGGGGACGACGCTCGGCATCGTGGGCTACGGCGCGATCGGAAAAGCCGTGGCGTCGCGCGCCGAAGGTCTCGGGATGCGCGTGCTCAAGTACGACGCGTTTCCGCAAGACGGGCTCGTCGACTTCGCGACGATCCTGCGCGAGAGCGATGCCATCACGCTCCACGCGCCGCTCACGGACGAGACGCGCGAGATGATCGGTACGCGAGAACTCGCCGCGATGAAACGCTCGGCCGTGCTGATCAATACGGCCCGCGGCGGCCTCGTCGACGAAGCCGCGCTCGCCGCGGCGTTACGCGACGGCACGATCGCCGGCGCGGGATTCGACGTGCTCACGAACGAGCCGCCGACCGACGGCAACGTGCTACTCGATCCGACGATCCCCAATCTGCTCGTCACGCCGCACGTGGCTTGGGCGAGTCGCGAGGCGATGCAATTTCTCGCAGATCAACTCGCCGATAACATCGACGCGTTCGTCGCCGGGAAGCCGCAGAACGTCGTCGGCTGAGGTTCGCTCGCCGCGCTACGGATGACGGCTCGCGGGAACGGCGCG
>CAZZXB010000099.1:0-3248 GCA_964658025.1 uncultured Janthinobacterium sp. | reverse complement strand
CGAAAAGGCGGGAAGCCCGTTCGTCGCGATCGACGGATCGCTCGCGCCGAAACCGATGTCGATGGTCGTCGGCGTACCGCAGCGCCTACGCTTCGCCGTGCTCAGTCTCGGCGGCGAGAATCTCGTCGCTTCGTTGTCGGACGGCGCGCACGTCCTGCGTTGGACGCCGATCGCGAAAGACGGTCGCGACCTGCCGCCCGCCCTGCAACGCGAGTCGGTCGCGACGCAAGGCCTGACCATCGGCGAGACGCGCGACTTTCGCTTCACGCCGTCGTCCCCGGGGACGCTCACGCTCGATATTTACGATCTCGATAACGGCGGCATGCGCGTCGGCTCGCAAAAGATCGACGTGCTCGGGACCGTCGCCTCGACGCGCTGACGCGCGTGCGCGCGTCCGTCTCGCGACGGACGCGTCTTTCGTCGTCCGCATCGGCTACGAGAAACCCGCGATGCGATGCGGGACGTACGGCTCCTCGAGAAACGCGATCTCGTCGGGCGTGAGGTCGAGGTCGAGCGCGGCGACGGCGTCCTCGATGTGTTTTGGTTTCGACGCGCCGACGATCGGTGCGGTGACGACGGGATCGTGAACGAGCCACGCGAGCGCGATCCGCGCGGGCGGGACGCCGCGTCGACCGGCGAGTTCGTTCGTCCGATCGACGATCTCGCGATCGGAACGTTCGCTCGCGTCGTAGAGCGACGCGCCGTACGTATCGGTCGCGCCGCGCTTCGTCGTCGGTTCGGCTTCCCACGGTCGCGCGAGGCGCCCGCGCGCGAGCGGGCTCCACGGGATCACGCCGATCCCCTCGGCGCGACACAGTCCGAGCATCTCGCGTTCTTCCTCGCGATAGAGCAGGTTGAGATGGTTCTGCATCGAGACGAAGCGCGTCCAGCCGTGACGGTCTGCGAGGTCGAGCGCCTTACAGAATTGCCACGCATACATCGAGGAGGCGCCGATATACCGCGCCTTCCCGGCCTTCACGACGTCGTGTAACGCTTCGAGCGTCTCCTCGATCGGCGTTTCGGGATCGTACCGATGGATCTGATAGAGATCGACGTAATCCATGCCGAGGCGCTCCAAGCTCGCGTCGATCTCCGTGAGGATCGCCTTGCGCGAGAGCCCCTGGGCGTTCGCGCCGCCGCGAACGGGAAAGTAGACCTTCGTCGCGACGACGACTTCCTCGCGTTTCGCGTAGTCGCGGAGCGCGCGGCCGACGACGCGCTCGCTCACGCCCTGCGAGTACGCGTTCGCCGTGTCGAAAAACGTGATCCCGGATTCGACGGCGAGTTTGATGAGCGGTCGGCTCGCGTTCTCGTCGAGCGCCCACGCGTGGCTTCCGCCGCTCTTCGCTTCCAGCGGCTCGCCGTAGGTCATGCAGCCGAGAGCGATCCGCGAAACCTTGAGGCCGCTGCGCCCGAGATTGACGTACTTCATGGGAGCGTTATCTCCAGATCGCCGTCGCCGCTACCCGCATCCGGCGTCGCGCTCGATGCGCGCGGCGCTCGACGAGTCGTCCGCCGTCCCCGCATCGTCGTGAGCGCGATCCCGATCCCGTTCCGAACGATGACCGGGCGCACACCTCGGCGCCCGCGCGTCGCGATATCGCGTGGGAGCGCTCACGCGCCTCGCACGTTCGACGCGCTTATCGGCGGGAACGCGTCGTTCGCGACCCCGAGACGTGATCCGTATTCGAGTAATTCGAGGGTTGGGCTAATCGCAGGATCGCGAGCCGATAACGTAGAGAGTCGCCGTAGCGCGACGCACTCGTCGCCGAACAAGGAGCCGTTTCTCGAAGACATGGACGTCTCCGAATCGCAACGCACCGGGAATTTCGCCCCTCCGACGGACGCGGTCGAAATCCGCCCGCTCTCGGCTCGGGTCTTTCTCGTCGCGGTCGCGTTCGTCGGCTTCGGTTGCGCGCTGACGCTCCACACGGACGCGCTCTGGGCGACGCCCGCGCCGACGGTTTCGGTCGTCGTGTTCGCACTCCTGACCGCGATCGCCGCCCGATTCGGTGCGTATCAGCAAGTGGACGGTCTCGCGGAATACGCGAGCCTCGCGATGCCGATGATCTTCGCGGCGCTCTTACTCTTCGATTGGCCGCACTTCGTGGCGATGATGGTGCTCGCGGAGATATTCGGATATCTCGGCGACGTGCTGAACCGTTCGAACGTTACCGTCTGGTATATCCGTATCTTCAACGTGACGATGTTGCTCGTCGCCAGCGCGATCGCGAGCGGCATCATCGCGTTCGTTCACCCGTTCTACGTCGCGTCGGGCGGCGACTGGTATTCGCCCGCCCTCGCGATCGCGTTGCTCTTCGCGGCGCTCGCATGGAAGCTCGTCGATTCCTGGGCGACCACGATCTTATTGACGCTCGCCACGAGCCGCGACGTGCGCGGCATCCGCATCCCCTTCCGCGCGTTCACGGCCCAGTTCGCACTGATCTTGATCTCGGTACCGTTCGCATGGGTGTGGCATCAAAACGTGTGGTTGTCACTGTTCGCATTGGCGTCGCTCGGTGCGGCATCGCGTCTGCTCGGCGTCCCCGAACTCGAGCATCGGGCGCGGACCGACGGGATGAGCGGCCTGATCAACGCGCAATCGTTCGAAGAATTTCTGGAATCCGAGATCGACGACGCCCGACCGGCGAAGCCCCTCGCGTTACTCGCGCTCGATATCGATCATTTCAAGCGCGTCAACGATACGTTCGGTCACCTGATCGGCGACGCCGTCATCGCGCAACTCGGTGCGGTCCTCTCGCGGACGGCGCGTCGCGAAGACGTGGCCGCGCGGACGGGAGGCGAAGAGTTTTCGATCCTCTTGCGCGACAGCGACCGAAACCAAGCGATCGCGTTCGCCGAGCGCTTGCGACGGATCGTCGAAGCCGAACCGTTCACCGCCGACGGATTGGACCTCCCGCTCTCGATCACCGTGAGCATCGGCGTCGCGATCTACCCCGAAAGCGGAAACGGCGCCCGCGCGCTCCGTCGCGCCGCCGACGAGGCGCTCTACGCGGCGAAAGACGCCGGCCGCAACGTCATCCAACTCGCGCACGTCGCGTAGCGAAGACTCGGCTCGAGTAGCCGTGCGTGCGATCCGGATCGTTCGGTGCAATAGCTCCCCTCGCTCCGTGTACGATTTCTGGTCCGCGACTCGTCGGCGGCCGCAAAGTGTTCTGCCTCCTCATCGTGAACGCCACGCTTCACCGGGGGAGAGTACGAGTCTGGTGGCTCGCTCGGTCTTCAAA
>CAZZXB010000098.1:0-11347 GCA_964658025.1 uncultured Janthinobacterium sp. | reverse complement strand
TATCGCGTACGTCGAGTCGTAGATTTCGCGCGATCTGCAATCGGATCGCTTACGTCGGCGTTACCGACACGGGCGCGGGGGCCGATCGAACGGACCTCGCGCTTCGATAACGACGGGCGTTTCCGCGCGGGTGCGGGTGGCGACGTCAACTCGCTCGGCTTTCGAAGCGCTCGTACGAGACGACGTCCGCGAGCGGGAGGCGTCGCTCCCAGCCGGCGCGTTCGAGATCGGGGCGATCGGCGAACGCGTCGACGTACCCGAGGCAGAGGTACGCGACGATCGCGAAACGTTCGGGAACGCCGAATAACGCGCGCAGATCGCTCGGGTCGAGGATGCTCACCCAGCCGACGCCGACGCCTTCGGCGCGCGCCGCGAGCCACATATTCGCGATCGCGCAGACCGTCGAATAGCGCGCGGTCTCGGGCATCGAACGCCGGCCGAGGCCGTGACCCGTCTCCGGACGCTCGTCGGAGATCACGCAGATCCCGAGCGGTGCCGTCTCGAGCCCTTCGAGTCGGAGCGTTCGATACGCCGTCGCGCGATCGTCGTCGTACGCGTTCGCGACGCGTTCGCTCTCGCCGAGAAACGAAGCGCGAACCGCCCGTCGCGTCGCGGGATCGCGGGCGACGATGAAGCGCCACGGCTGCGAGAAGCCGACGGAAGGCGCCATGTGGCCGGCCGCCAGGATCCGTGCGAGCACGTCGTCCGGCACGTCCTCGGTCGTGAAGTTCGAACGGACGTCGCGACGTTCGGCGATCGCGCGATAGACGGCGGCGCGTTCCGCGTCGGAGAACGCGCTCATCGCACGGCGGGGACGAACGCGCGCGCGGGCGTTAGCGTTTCCGTCCGGCGCGTGCGATGAGCGCCCGCGCGAGCGGTTCGACTTCCGCGTTCGAGGCGTCGTGATCGGTCGGCACGACGCGCACCGCGACGTCCTGCGAGCCGAGCGCGAAGAACGCCGTTCCGCGATAGATCGAAACGGGGATCCCGCGATCGCTGAAGTGCGACGTGACCGCCGCCAAGCTCCCGTTCGAAGACGCGGCGCCCGCATCGGGGAACGGCATCCCCGCGTCCGGTAAGATGACGAAGATGTTGCCCTGGGACGACTCGATCGTGCACATGCGACCCGTCGCGCCCTGGATCGAATAACGGCGTTTGCTGACGCTCGCGATCTCCCATCCCGTGAAGTGCGCGACGTCGTCGCGCGCCATGAGCGAGCAGACGCCGGGCGTCGCGCCCGTCGCCGCCGCGACGGGCGCACCCGCGAAACCGCCGGCGGCGAGGATCGAGAGGACGGAGGCGAGTGGGAGCGTGCGCACGTGAGGACCTCCACGGAGCCGTGGCGGGGTGGTTCGAGCGGCGTCGCCGGTGCGGAACACTAGAGCGAACAGCCCGCCGGACGACGTTCGACGGGTCCGAGCGGAACTCCGAGTCGCAGACCGACGGTGAGCGGTTCGCCGTAACGATCGATGTTCGCGAGGAAGCGCTGGTTCGTGATGTTGTCGCTCGAGAGGGCGATCGACACGCCCGACGCGGTCGTCGCGCGGATCGTCGCGCCGAAGAGGAGCGCCGCGCCGAGCGGTTCGGTGTTGAGGTCGTCGTAATACGTCTGTCCGACGTACGACCCGTCGACCGAATACGAGATGGGACCGACCGTTCCGCCGTCGATGCCGAGACTCGCCGAGCGGTCGGGGACGAGCGTGAGCCGCTTGCCGATCGAGCCCGCCGGACCCGCGAGCACGCGGGCGTACTGCGTCGTCCCCGACGCGCGGACGCGCGTGCACGTTCCGATCGGTTGCGCGTACGAGAGCGTCTCGCCGTCGGTCTGCGTGCGGTCGACGTTCGCGCGCCGCATCAGCGCGCCCGGCGTGATCGTGACGAACGCGATCGCGTTGGTCACGCGCGTCTCGAGCGCGTCGAACGAGAGCCGACCGCTTCCGAGCAACACGTCGACGCCCGCGGAATCCGTCCGACTCCGTTCGGGGACGAGTCGCGGGTTCGGCGCCATCACGAGCGAGCCGACGTTGAAGCCGCGCACGAGTTCGTTGAGGTACGGCGCGCGGAAGCCGCCGCCGCTCGAGACGCGTAACGCCACGCGCGACGAGAGATCGTACCGGAGTGCGGCGCGCGGCGAGATCGCGCCGACGTCGCGTCCGCCGAGGACGGTCGGCGTGACGACGCCCATCGAACTCGAGGTGAGCGAGAGGTCGTCGTAGCGCTCGCGGTCCGCGCGTCCGCCGAGCAAGAGCTCGCCGTGCTTCGCGTGGAGCGTCGCCTGCAATCCGACGCCCTGCGAGAGCGCGACGCCCGTGCCGAGCGCCTGCGTCGCGCCCGTCGGACCGTACTGCTCGCTGCGGCCGTCGACGCGCCGCTGATCGACGAGCACTTCGAGTTCGGCCGGGCCGAACGTCTCCGCGAGCGTACCGAAGAATCCGTTCTCGTCGGTCGGCACGTGTTGCGAATACCGGAGCGCTCCGGGCTTGGTCGGAGAGAGGTCGGCGAGATTGTAGACCGACGCGTCGCGCACGTAATAGCCGAAGCGCGCGAGCGCCCCGCCGAGCGTTCGCGTTCCGAGTAAGTCCGTCTCGCGCAGTTCGCGGTCGAACGAATAATTCGTCCGGCCTTCGTCCTGATGGTCGGTCGCGAAACGGATCGAGCCGTCGAGCGTCGTTCCGTCGTGCGCGTAGCGCGCGCGGAAATGCGTCACGCCGCTCGTCGAGGTCGCGACGTGATCGATCGGCGAGGCGTATGCGGGCGGAAGATCGGCGTACGAAAAACGCGCGTCCGAGGCCGCGAGGGAGACGCCGACGTCGTCGCCGAGCGGAGCGCGCGCCACGAGCGCGTCGTCGGCGCTGCCGTCGGTCCCGCGCGCGACGACCGCGCGGCCGTCCGGCACGACGCCCTTTCCGGTCTGCGGCGCGAACGACTGGATCGCGAGGACGCCGCCGATCGCCCCCGAGCCGTAGAGCGCCGAGCCCGCGCCGCGCAGGAGTTCGGCGCGTTCGATTTCGTCCGTCGGATAGGCTTCGTAATCGATCTGGCCGCCGAAGCCGTCCTGAGCGGGGAAGCCGTCGACGAGGACGACGCCGCGATCGGTCCCCGCGCCCGAGAACGAGGCGCGGAGCTGACCGTAATTCGTGAAGGCGCTGTCGCTGCGGCCGCGATCGAAGCCCGGTAGGCTCCGGAGCAGGCGATCGGTCGTCGCGGCGGGCGAGAGCGCGATCGTCCCGCGGTCGATGAGCGAGGTCGCGAGCGGGAGCTCGTGCTGGTTCTTCTGCGCTCCCGTCGCGACGGAGACCGATCCGATCGTCGGCAGCACGCGTTCGAGCGTCACCGTTCGGGGCGCGGTCGGTCCGAGCGAGACGCGGACCGAGCGGAAACCGCGTTTCTCGAACTCGACGGCGTTCGCGGCGAAACCGGGCCTGGGAGCGGCGACCCCGTCGGCCCCGGTCGTCTCCGGATCGCGCCGTCCCGCGGCGTCGAAGAAGATCGCCGTCGCACGGGCGACGGCCGCACCACGATCGTCGTGCACGGAAATCGTCGCCGGCGTATCGGCGACGATGAAGGGTGCCATCGGAAACAACGCGTGCTCTTCCTTACTGACGGTATCGGCGGGGGGCGGAGCGCGCGCTCGGGCGACGGGTCGCTAGATCAAGCCGTTCCGGAGCGCGCAGACGGCGGCGCTCACGCGGTCCCGCACGTCCAGTTTACGGAAGAGATGCAGGAGGTGCGTTTTGACGGTGGCATGCGCGCACTGGAGACGTTCGGCGATCTCTTCGTTCGTATATCCGTCCGTGAGCAGACGTAGGATCTCCCGCTCGCGGGGCGAGAGATGGGGGATCACGGTGCCGGGTTTGGAGCGGATGGGATGGAGCAAGATCTTCGAGATCTCGGGATCGAGCCAGGTCGCCCCCGACGCGACGGCCTTGATCGCGCCGACGAGGCGACTCCCGGGGGTCGTCGCCATGCAACACGCGTCGGCGCCCGCGTCGAGCGCCGCGCGGAGGTGCGGCTCGTCGACGTCGCGCTTGAGGGAGAGCACGCCGACTTCGGGCCGACGGCTCTTCACGAGCCGGATGTAGGCGACGCCGTGAGGATCGGAGGCGGGCTCGCTGAGCGGCAGGGCGACCAAGACGACGCGCAGATCGGGCACCGCGAGCAGCGCCTCACCCTCGCGAGCGGACGTTGCCTGGGCGAGCACCCGTAGTTCGGGGTCGTCCTCGACGAGCGCGAAATACGCGCTGCGCGTGATCTCGCGATCGACGACGAGACCGACGCCGATCTTCGGCTTGGGCTCCGTCGCGACGGGTCGGCCAGATGTCATATGAACGATGGTATTCCCTCAGGACCCCTTCGTGGGCCCCTATGACGTTTGACGCCGTGTAACCCGTTTCCGCGCGAATCGCCCCGAACTAGATGCGATTTTCACGTAAACCGACAGACGGATTTTCGACCGGGGACGCGGTGGGTACGCTACTCGAGGATCGATATCGTCTCGACGCCCGATTCTGCGTCGGCGTTTTGATCGTGAGGGTGTTGCATGAAAAAAGTCCTAATAGGGTCGGCTGCAGCCGTCGCGCTCGCGCTCGGCGTGGCCGGCGCGTGGCGAGTCGGAACGGCGCAAGAACGCGTTTCGCTCAACGACATGTCGAAGGATTCGGCACAGTGGGTGATGCCGAGCCTCAACTATGCGAATACGCGCAATAGTACGCTCAGCGAGATCACGACGGACAACGTCAAGAACTTGACGGCCGCGTGGACGATGTCGACCGGCGCGACGCGGGGCCACGAAGGCCAGCCGCTCGTCATCGGCGACACGATGTACTACGAGAGTGCCTATCCCAATCACGTGTACGCGATCGACCTCAACGACTATCACACGAAGTGGGAGTACACGCCCAAGGAAGATCCGTTCGCGGTTTCGGTCGCGTGTTGCGACCTCGTCAATCGCGGCGTCGGCTACGGTGACGGCAAGATCATCGTCGACGCGCTCGACGGACACGTCATCGCGCTCAACGCCTCCAACGGCACGGTCGCGTGGAACGTGAAGAACTCCGACGCGGAAGCGGGCCAGACGCTCACGGCCGCACCGCTCGTCGTCAAGGACAAAGTCATCGTCGGCGTCTCCGGCGGTGAATTCGGCGTCCGCGGCTTCTTAACGGCTTACGATCTCTCGAGCGGCCACAAAGCGTGGCGCGCGTACAGCGAAGGCCCCGACAAGGACGTGCTCATCGGGAGCGGGTTCACCGGACCCAAGGGCCAGGGCACCTCGACGTGGCACGGCGACCAGTGGAAGGTCGGCGGCGGCACGACGTGGGGCTGGTATTCCTACGATCCCGAGCTGAATCTCGTGTACTACGGAACCGGCAACCCGGGGACGTGGAACCCGTCGCAGCGTCCCGGCGACAACAAGTGGTCGATGACGATCTTCGCGCGCAACCCGGACACGGGCGAAGCGAAGTGGGGCTATCAGATGACCCCGCACGACGCGTGGGACTACGACGGCGTCAACGAGATGATCCTCGCCGACATCAACATCAACGGTCAGAAGACGCCGGCGCTCGTGCACTTCGATCGTAACGGCTTCGCCTACGAGCTCGATCGCCGCAGCGGCAAGCTCTTGCTCGCGAAGAAATTCGACACCGACGTGAACTGGGCGACCGACATCAACATGTCGACCGGCCGACCGAACGTCGTCGCCGACAAGACCCCGAAGGCGGGCCAGAACGTGTCCGGCATCTGCCCGGCCGCGATGGGCTCGAAGGACCAGCAGCCCGCGTCGTTCGACGCGCAGTCCGGTCTCTTCATCGTCCCGACGAACCACAATTGCATGGACTACAAGGCCTTTGCGGTTCAGTACAAGTCGGGCTTCCCGTACGTCGGCGCCATCGTCAAGATGTATCCGGGTCCGGGCGGTAACCGCGGCGCCGTCATCGGTTGGGATCCCAACGACGGCAAGATCGTGTGGAACGATCCGGAGCGCTTCCCCGCATGGAGCGGCGTGCTCACCACCAACGGCGGCGTAGCGTTCTACGGCACGATGGACGGATATTTCAAAGCGGTCGAAACGAAGAGCGGTAAGGAACTCTGGAAGTTCAAAGTTCCGTCGGGGATCATCGGAAACCCGATCACGTACACGCACAACGGACATCAGTACGTCGCGATCTTCTCCGGCGTCGGCGGATGGGCGGCGCTCGGTCTCGCGGCCGGGTTGACCAATCCCACGGCCGGTCTCGGAGCGGTCAACGCCGCACTCGATCTGGCGCACTACACCCAGCTCGGCGGAGATCTCATGGTCTTCGCGTTGCCCTCGACGTCATAAGCGGGTAGGAACGCCTAACCGTTAAAACGCTCCGCGCCCGTCGCGACGTCTCGAACGTCGCGACGGGCGCATTCACGACACCGATCGGATCGCGCATGTTCCTTCGCTCCCTGATCACCTCGATCGCCGCGACGCTCGCCGTGGCGTTGCTCCCCGCGACGGCCAAGGCCGCGGACCTCCGCGTCTGTGCGGATCCCGACTACATGCCGTTCTCGAATCGCGCGGGTCAAGGATTCGAAAATCAGATCGCCGCCTACGTCGCGAAATCGCTCGGCGATCGGTTGGTGTACGTGTGGGCCTCCACGCGCGGGTCGGGCGGATTCGATCAATTCGTCAGCGACAATCTCAACAAAAAGAAATGCGACGTCGTCATGGACGTCCCGTATGCGGCGGACATCGTGCTCCCGACCGAGCCGTACTACATCTCGTCGTACGTGTTCATCTATCCGAAGAAAAAAGCGTACGACATCAGCTCGATGGACTCGCCCGTCTTACAAAAATTGCAGATCGGTTTCGAGGCCGACACGCCCGCCGAAGACGGCTTGAAGATCCGCACGCTCATCCTGCACGCGAAACCGTTCGACGCGACCGACGAACCGAGCGCTTCGACCGACGAGATGTTGCGCGCCCTGAGCTCGGGTCGCATCAACGTGGGTATCACGTGGGAACCGTCGGTCGGATACTACCTCCGTTCCATGCCGCAGTTCGCCGTCGTCACCGTTCCGAACTCGCGCTCGCAGGGGTCGCCCGAGCAGTATGCCTTCCCGATGGCGATGGGCACGCGGACGGACGATCGCGCGCTACGCGACCGGCTCAACGTCGTCGTCGCGAAGCACAAGAGCGATCTCACCGCGATCCTCGTCAAGAACGGCGTGAAGCTGTACCAGCCGGCGGCGAATCCGGCCTAAGCCCTCTCACTCCACAGCGAAAGAAGCATGACAGAGCATTCGAAGCCAACGGTCGCCTTCGTCGGCGTCGGTCGCATGGGAGCGAATATGGCGCTCCGCCTCAAAGACGTCGGATACGCCGTGACCGCGGTGTACGACGTCTACGCCGAGACGGCCGCGAAGGTCGCGAGCGAGACGGGTGCGACGCACGCGAAAACGCTCGCCGACGTGACGAAGGCCGCGGACGTGATCATCACGGTCGTGAGCGACGACAAGGCGATGTTCGGCATCTTCGGCGATGCGGGCGACTCGTTACTGACCGACGCGTCGGGAAAGATCTTCATCAACTGCGCGACGGTATCGCCCGCGGTCCACATCGAGATCGACCGTCGCGCCGAAAAGGCCGGCGCGCACGCGATCGAAGCGAGCATGGCGAGTTCGATCACGCAGGCGCGCGACGGCTCGCTCTACCTCATGGTCGCGGGCGATCGCGCGACGTTCGAAAAGGTCGAGCCGTTGTTGAAGTCGATGAGCGCGTCGCTGCGCTACATCGGTAAGGCCGGTTCCGCGGCGCAGGTCAAAGCGCTCGTGAACATGGTGATGAACGTCAACACGGCGGGGCTCGCCGAAGGTCTCGGGCTCGGCGACGCGCTCGGTCTCGACCTCACGATGCTCCGCGAAGTCTTCTCGCAGACGGGCGCCAACTCGCGCGTCCTCGCGACGGACGGCGAGGACATGCAGAACCGCGATCACGAGGTCTACTTCTCCGCGGCCCACGCGGCGAAGGACTCGCACATCGCGCTCTCGCTCGGCGACGAGGTCGGACTCTCGCTCCCCGTCGCCGCGGCATCGGCAAAGCAGTTCGATCGGATGATCGATCTCGGAATCGGCGATTCGCTCGATAAGTCGGGCGTCGCCGAACTGACGTTCAAATCGCGTCGCGGCTCCCCCGCGCCGGCGACCCGCTAACGACAACCACTCACCTCACCGTAGGAGATCCACATTATGGCAACCGCCACGTCGACAGCCATCCTTCCGCTCATCAGCTCGGGAACGGCCGGACCGCTCGGCGCCGTCCACCTTCCCCGCCTCTGGCTCAAGCTCACGCTCGCCGCGCACGATCTGCTCCCCGCGGGATACGACGAATGCGGCGCCGGTTTCGACCAGATGACGCTCGACGCGCTCGGGCTCGACAAGGCGAAAACGATCGCGTTCGTCCGCGACAACCATCCCACGTACGTCGCGTTCGAAGAGTACGTCGTCAAAGAGAACGGCGGATCGGTTTCGCCCGACGCGATCTCCAAGCACAATTCGGCGGTGCTCGGGTACGACCACGACGGCACGTTCTGGGATCCGGCCGAGGCGCGTAAAGAACTCGGCATCAAGAACGATTCGGTCAAGAACGCCGTTCTCTTGAATACACTCGACGACCTCAATTCGCTCCACAAGCACGTTGAGGCGGGCCACTAGGAGTTTTCATGATGCAGACCATCCGGGGACGGTCCATCGCCGCGGCGATTGCGGTCTCCATGCTCGCGGCGGGCGTCGCCGTTACCGGGTCGTCCGCGACGGCGAAGTCATCCGGTTCGTCATCGTCCGCGATGGCCGCTCCGGCACTCTTCACGACGGCGCAGGCGTCGATGGGCGAGAAGGCCTTCGGCGCGAACTGTTCCGCGTGTCACGGCGAACATCTCGAAGGCGGCGCGGGTCCCGCGCTCACCGGCGGGACGTTCGTCACGCTCGCGAAGAACACGAAGCTCACCGTCGGCGATCTCTACACGTTCATCTCGCAACAGATGCCGCTCAACGCTCCGGCGTCGTTATCGGCGCCGCAGTACTCGGCGATCATGGCGTACATCCTGAAGTTCAACGGCTACCCGTCGGGGAGCAAGACGCTCACCGCGAATGCGGCGAAGGCTTCGAAGGTTCCGATTCACCCGAAAGCCTGATCCGCACGCGTCACGCACGCCGATCGGGCGGCTCGTCGTACGGCACTCGCCGTACCGCGAGCCGCCCGCTCGCATCTCACGAGCGTTTCGAGCTCGCGCTCGAAGACGTGGAGAATTCCCGCACCGATGATGCTCTCAACCGAACGCACGATCGCCCTCGACGACGGTCCGTCGACGATCCTCGAGAGCTGGGGCTCGAGCGGACCGATCGTGTTATGCGTTCACGGGATCGCGAGTTCGCGCCGTTCGTGGTCGCGACTCGGCGAGACGTTCGCGCCGTCGTATCGCGTCTTCGCGTACGATCAGCGCGGTCACGGCGATAGCGCGGAGGTGCTCGGGCCGATGACGCTCGAACGCAGTCTCGCCGATCTGCGAACCGTCGCGGACGCGCTGCCGGGCCCCGTCGACGTCTTGATCGGTCATTCGTGGGGCGGCGCGGTCGCGCTGCTCGGCGGGAAGGCGATGAAGCCCTCGCGCGTCGTCGCGATCGATCCGATGATCCGCGTTCCCGCGGGGACGTTCGACGCGGAGTACGTCGACGATCTGCGCGAACCGCTCGGACTCGAACCGGTCGCGAAAGAGGCGGCGATCCGCAAGATGTACGAGGGCTCGTTCCCGCAGGACGTCGAGGGCAAGGTCCACGCGATGTTGCCGATGCACGTCGAGGCGCTCGAACGTCTCGGAAGCGATAATCACACGGTCGACGGAAAGTGGGACATCCGCGAGACGCTCGTCGACTATCCGGTCGCGTTATTGATCCTCGCCGCGGGCGAGGAGTCGGTGATGTCGGCCGACGATCGCGCCTTCATCGAAGAACGCGCCGGCAAGAACGTCTCGGTCCGCGTCTTCGAAAACGAAGGGCACAACCTGCATCGTTCGGCGTTCGCCGAATTCGTCTCGGCGGTCCGTGATTTTATTTAAGACCGCACTCGCGGCGTCGTTCCTCGGGGGCGCGGCGTTCGTCTCGGCGGCGGCCGCGACGTCCGACGGCGCGACGGTCGGCCGGGCCGCGCCCGCGTTCGTCGTCGCGAAACCCGGCGGCGGCCAATACTCGCGCGCGTCGTTCGCGGGAAAACCCATGGTGCTCAACGTCTACGCGTCGTGGTGCGCGTCGTGTCGTCGCGAAGAACGCGCGCTCGTCGCGGCGCACCGCACGTACGGCGCGCGCGTGAATTTTCTCGGCGTCGACGAGCAGGAAGGCGAGGCGATCGCGGTACGCTTCGCGCGGACGATGGGCGTGACGTATCCCGTCGCGATCGACGACGGTCAGTTTTCCGCGACGTACCGCACGACGAAGATTCCCGAGACCGTCTTCATCGACGCCGCGGGCGTCGTGCGGGCGATCCATCTCGGTCGGATGACGGCCGCCGATCTGCGATCGGCGATCGCGACGATCTTACCGCGAACCGGAGGCGATACGTGAAGCGCAGTTCGTTCGTCCTGAGCACGTTCGGTGCCGCGCTCGCGGCGGGGTTACCGTTCGCGTCGGCCGCGGCCGCGCTCGTCGGAAAGCAGACGACGCAAGGCGATCTCTTCGCCGCGCTGCCGCGTCCGGAGAGCGGCGACTGGTTGCGCATGACGATGGGGAGCGGCGTGCCGTACGGCAAGCAGATCGGCTTCGGGACCGAGGTCCAGCGCGACGGCACGCGACTCGCGTTCGTCGAGACGCAGATCGGCATCGCGAGCCTCGCGTGCAATCCGAACACGACGCGCAAGACGTATCTCACGACGCCGCATTTCGGCGCGCTCGTCACGCCGTATCCCGTGCTCGCGACGGTCGCGCGGAGCGGGAACATCGTGACGCGCTGGGCCGACGTCGCGGGCGGCCAGACCCGTTCCGCCTCCGACGCGCACCTCCGCCTGCTCGACGAGGCCTATCTCTACGACGCCCGGCCGCTCACGATCGAATCGGTCGCGACGGAGACGCTCCACGTCGCGGGCCGCGCGCGCGAGACGACGCGCGTCACCGCGCGCTTCGGTCGTGCGGCGCGCGCGGGCCAACTCGAAACGGTCGAACTCTGGCACGCGCCGGACGTCCCCTTCGGCGTCGCCCGCTATCGCGCCACGCTGAGCGACCTCGACCCGTTCTCGCTCTCGCTCGACAAATACGGCGCGCGCTTCAAAACCTACCTCGACGTCTCGCTCGACGCGGTGCGCTCGATGACCGAGGGCGGCGCGGCGGGCGTGCT
>CAZZXB010000097.1:1825-11694 GCA_964658025.1 uncultured Janthinobacterium sp. | reverse complement strand
GACGATGCGTCCGCGCGACGGACGGTCGTCCGTCACCCGCGCCGCCGCACGACGTCGCGCACGCGCGGTCGCACGCTCGTCGGCGCGGACGGCCGGCTTCGGAAACGGCGCGTGGCTCGATCGGAACGTTCCGAAGGGGCGCTCGGGCGCTCCCGGAAAGTTCAGCGCGCCCCCCTAAACCGCCGAGGTCTTCGCCGCTTTGAGTTCCTTCGTTCACCTGCACGTCCACAGCGAGTACTCGCTGCTCGACGGGGCGTGCCGCGTCGACGATCTGTGCAAGCGGAGTTACGAGACCGGTGCCCCCGGCGTCGCGCTGACCGATCACGGCGTGATGTTCGGTGCGATGGAATTCTACTATGCGGCGCGCGACGCGAAGCTGACGCCGATCGTCGGTTGCGAGGCCTACATCGCGCCGCGCGGTCGGTTCGATCGGACGGTCCGCGACGAGGCGCACGTGACGCTCCTCGCGGCGGACATCGTCGGCTATCGGAATCTCGTCGCGCTCATCTCGAAAGGCTTCCTCGAGGGGTACTACTACAAGCCGCGGATCGACATGGATCTCCTCGCGAAACATCACGAGGGCCTGATCGTCCTCTCGGGCTGCATGTCGTCGCTCGTGGCCCAGCCGTTTCTCAAGAACGATTATGCGGGGGCCAAAAAGGCCGCGCAGTCGTTCGTCGATATCTTCGGCGACCGCTTCTACATCGAAGTCATGCGTCACGGTATACCCGAGCAAGACGTCGTGACGGACGGCCTCATCAAGCTCGCGCGCGACATGAAGCTCCCGCTCGTCGCCACGAACGACTCGCACTATCTCGATCGCGGCGACGCGCAGGCCCACGACGTGCTGCTCTGCATCGGCACGGGCAAGACCGTCGCCGACACGAGCCGCATGAAGTTCATGACCGACGAGTTCTACGTGAAATCGAACGAGGAGATGCGCGCGCTCTTCGCCGACGTCCCCGACGCCTGCGACAACACGATCGCGATCGCGAATCGGATCGATATCAAGATCCCCGAGAAGCAGTTCAACATCCCGATCTATCCCGTGCCGCCGCGCGAGACGGGCGTCGTCGCCGGGAGCGAGCACGTCGACGCCGTGACGGCGACGAGCGAGACGGAAGCGGTCGAACTCGGCGCGGAGCGGACGCCCGAGGCGTTCCTGCGCGAGATCTGCGAGACGGGGCTCGTCGCGCGCTACGGTGCGGAGCGCGCCGCGAACGACGCGGTCCTGCGCGAGCGCCTCCGCTACGAGCTCGACGTCATCGCGGGGATGGGCTTCCCGTCGTACTTCTTGATCGTTTGGGACTTCATCAAGTACGCGCGCGATCGGGGGATCCCGGTCGGACCGGGTCGCGGATCGGCCGTCGGTTCGCTCGTGTCGTACGTCCTGCGGATCACGGATCTCGATCCCATCAAGTTCGATCTCATCTTCGAGCGCTTCCTCAATCCCGACCGCATCTCGATGCCCGATATCGATACGGACTTCTGCGTCGAACGGCGCGACGAAGTGATCGCCTACGTCACGGAAAAGTACGGCTCCGAACGGGTCGCGCAGATCGTGACGTTCGGAACGATGGCGGCGCGCGCGGCCGTCCGCGATGCGGGACGCGCGCTCGCGGTTCCGCTCGGCGACGTCGATCGCGTCGCGAAGCTGATCCCCTCCGGTCCGACGGGTCTCTCGATCGAGCAGGCGCTCAAGCAGATTCCGGAACTGCGGATCGCGTACGACGGATCGCCGCAGGTCCGGCGCTTACTCGACACGGCGAAATCGATCGAGGGTCTCGCCCGGCACGCGTCGACGCACGCGGCGGGCGTCGTGATCTCGAAGGATCCCTTGGTCGACATCACGCCGCTCATCAAACTCGGCGACGACGACGTCAACACGCAGTACGACATGGGTTGGGTCGAGCGGATCGGTCTGCTCAAGATGGATTTTCTCGGCCTGCGCAATCTCACGGTGATGAAGAACGCCGAGGACGAGATCAAGCGGACCGCCGATCCCGCCTTCGATCTCGCGACGATCCCGGACGACGATACGAAGACGTTCGAGATGCTCGGTCGCGGCGCCACGACGGGGGTCTTCCAACTCGAATCCGACGGCATGCGCCGCGTCGTGCAGGATCTGCGCCCGACGTCGCTCGACGACATCGTCGCGCTCGTCGCGCTCTACCGACCGGGTCCGATGGAGTGGATCCCGCAGTACATCAACAACAAACACGGCCGCACGAAGCCGACGTACCTGCACCCCAAACTCGAACCGATCCTCGGCCCGACGTATGCGATCGCATGTTATCAAGAACAAATAATGCAGATCGCGCGCGACGTCGCCGGATTCTCGATGGGGCAAGCCGACGAGCTGCGCAAGGTCATGGGGAAGAAGCTCAAGGACAAGATCCCGGTCTATCGCGAGAAGTTCATCGCGGGCGCCCTGGAGCACAGCGGCATCGAGGGGAATCTCGCGGCGGATATCTTCGCCTTCGTCGAACCCTTCGCCGGATACGGATTCAACAAGTCCCACGCGGTCGCGTACGGCTGGATCGCGTACCAGACGGCGTATCTCAAGGCGAACCATCCGCGCGCGTATCTCGCGGCGCTGATGGGATCGGTCAAGGACAAAACCGATAAGCTCGTCGAGTACCTCGACGAGGCGAAGAAGATCGGCATCGCGGTGTTACCGCCCGACGTCAACGAATCGCTGATCGAATTCAACGTCGTCGGCGACGACATCCGCTTCGGCCTCGCGGCCGTGAAGGGCGTCGGCGAAGGCGCGGTTCGCGCGATCGTCGATGCCCGCGAGCGCGGCGGTCCCTTCCTGGACTTCTTCGATTTCGTCAAACGGATCGATTCGAAACTGCTCAACCGCAAGGTGTTCGAAGCGCTCGTCAAATGCGGCGCGCTCGACTCGCTCGCGGGGAATCGCGCGCAAAAACTCGACGCGCTCGACGGCGCGCTCGAGATGGCGACGCGCGCCGCGCGCGATCGGGCGTCGGGCCAGTTCTCGCTCTTCGGCGACGACGTCGCGCACGAGGAACTCAAACCGGCGTTGCGGGCGCTCGCGGCGCCCCCCGTCCTCGAACAGCTCGGATGGGAGAAAGAGACGCTCGGCATCTTCCTCTCGGGTCACCCGCTCGCGGACGTCGCCGAGGCGCTCGCGCGCGGCGGGGCGATCGCGATCAAGGATCTCCGCTCGCAAGAAGAAGACGCGTTCGTCACGGTCGCGGGGATGATCGTCGCGGTCCGTCGCACGATGACGAAAGCGCAGCAGCAGATGCTCGTCGCGACGCTCGAGGACATGAGCGGGAGCGTCGAGTGCATCGTCTTCCCGAAATCGTACGCGCAATTGCAACACGCGTTCGTGCCGGATTCGATCGTGACGATCAAGGGCCGCGTGCGCTTTCGCGAGCGGCGCGGCGCGGTTCCCGGCGGCGACGAAGCGCCGGTCGAAGTCTCCGTTACGGTCAACGACGTGACGCCGTACGAGCGGCGCGATCCCACGCCCGCCCCGCGCGCGTGGCACGTCGCGGTCGACAGCGTCCCGCAGATCGACGCGCTCGCCCGCTTGGTCGAGGAGTCGCCCGGGCTCGTTCCGGTCGTCTTCCATATCGGCGAACACGCGGAGCGGATGGGCCGGGGGATCTCGAATGCGATCTACGTGAAAAACGAACTCGAATCGATCTTCGGTCCGCGCGGCGTTTGGGAAGCGGGGCTGTAGCCCGTGCGTCTTCCGGCGGGCACGCGCGACTGGCTTCCGGCCGAATTGCATCGCAAGCGCGCGGTCGAGGGCGTGCTCCGCGGGGTGTTCGAGCGCTGGTCGTACGACGAGGTACAGACGCCGAACTTCGAACGTTTCGACGCGCTCGAAGCGGGGCTCGGCGAATCGCTCGCCGGTAAGACGTATCTCTTCTCCGATAAGACGGGGACGCAGCTCGCGCTCCGTCCGGAGATGACGACGCCCGTCGCGCGCCTCGTCGCGACGCGGATGCGCGCGGCGCCGCTACCGATCCGGCTCTCGTACATCGCCTCCGCGTTTCGCTACGAACAGCCGCAAGCCGGTCGGATGCGCGAGTCGACGGAAGCGGGGCTCGAACTCATCGGGCCGCAGAGTCTCGACGCCGACGCCGAGAGCCTCTTCACCGCGGTCGAAGCGCTCGACGCGCTCGGCCTCGACGACATGCTCTTCGACATCAACCACGTCGCGATCGTCGACGGCGCGCTCGCGGGGCTCGAGCTCGACGAGCGCGCGATCGCGCACGCGAAGGAGCTCATCTCCGGTCGCAATCTCGTCGCCCTCCGCGCCGAGCTCGAAGGGACGGGCGATCGCGCGTCGGTCGAGGGCGTGATCGCGCTCGCGATGACGCGCGGTCGCGAGAACGTCTTCGAACTCGCGCGGGTGCACTGCCACACCGATGCCGGGCTCGCGGGGATCGAACGGTTACGCGGCATCCTCGCGCGCGCGGACGAACTCGGATTCGGTTCGCGGATCAACGTCGATTGCTCGTTACTGCGCGACGTGACGTACTACACGGGCTTCATCTTCGAGGGCTTCGCGGGTGCGATCGGGTTCGCGCTCTGCGGCGGCGGGCGGTACGACGCCCTCTTGCCGCGCTTCGGGTTCGACGTCGGCGCGGTCGGGTGGTCGATCGCGATCGAGCGCATCTTGCTCGCGCTCGAACGCCGACAGTCGACGCGCTTCGGTGCGGCACCGGCGGTCGACGTGCTCGTGAGCGGCTCGGACGTGGTCGCCGCGCGCGAACGCGCCGCGGGGAAGATCGTGCGGATCGATTTCGACAAGCTCTCGGTCGACGATCTCATCGCCGAGGCGCGGCGCCATCGCATCCCGCGCGTCGTCGTCGCGACGGCGGACGGCGTGCGCGAGATCGACGTTCCGTGCTGAACCTCTCGCGCCCGGACGCGCTCACGATCGCGATCCCCAAGGGCGCGCTCTACGCCGACTCGGCGGCGCGTCTCGCGACCGCGGGGATCGATCTGCCGGACGATCCCGGTCGCCGACTTTTCGTGGACACGCCCGACGGCTCGCGCGTGCTCTTCCTGCGCCCGAGCGACGTTCCCGCGTACGTCGAGTTCGGCGCGGCGGACTGCGGGATCGTCGGCGCGGACGTGCTCTGGGAGACCGAGCGGAGCGTCTGCGAACTCGCCGACCTCGATTTCGGCGCGTGCCGACTCGTCGTCGCGGGGCGTCGTTCGGATCGCTATCACGAAGGCGCGCAGCTCCCGACGTTCTTACGCGTCGCGACGAAGTTCGACAAGACGGCGGAAGCGTATTTCGCCGAACGCGACGTGCCCGTGCAGATCATCGAACTCCACGGGTCGGTCGAACTGAGCCCGCTCGTCGGGCTCGCCGATCTCATCGTCGATCTCGTCGCGACGGGGAACACGCTGCGCGAACACGATCTCGTCGTCGTCGCGGAGATCGCACCGTCGACGGCGCGGTTCGTCGTCAACCCCGTGCGCTTTCGCGCGAAGTATGCGGAGCTCTCGCGATTACTCGCGCGGCTCGACCCGGGAGTCCTCGTATGATCCGTATCGTCGAGGCGAGCGACGAGCGCGCGCTCGCGGGCCTCTATGCCGGCGGTTGGGATCCGTCGCGCGAGATCGTCGAGACGGTGCGCGGCATCCTCGACGAGGTCGCCGTGCGCGGCGACGACGCGGTCGTCGAGTTCACGCAGCGCTTCGATTTTCCGCAAGCGAACCCGTCGGCGTTACGCGTCGCGATCCCGAACGAAACGGAGGCCGCGACGGGCATTCCGGCCGAGATCGCCGCCGGTTTGCGGATCGCGAGCGAGCGCGTGCGCGCGTTCCACGCGCGACAGATCGCGAACGACGACGCGCACCGCGACGACGACGGGACGGTGAGCGCGTTACTCGTGCGACCCTTCGGCGCGGTCGGCGCGTACGTCCCCGGCGGGACGGCCGTGCTGCCGTCGTCCGTGATCATGACGTGCGTTCCGGCGAAGATCGCGGGCGTGCCGCGGATCGTCGTCGCGACGCCGCCGCGTCGGGATGGGACGATCGATCCGGCGATCCTCTTCGCGTGCGCGCTCTGCCGCGTCGACGAACTGTACGCCGTCGGCGGAGCGCAGGCGATCGCCGCGCTCGCGTACGGTACCGAAACGATCGCGAAGGTCGACAAGATCGTCGGTCCCGGCAACGCGTGGGTGACGGAAGCGAAACGCCAGGTTTTCGGCCGCGTCGGGATCGACGGTCTCGCGGGGCCCTCCGAAGTGCTCGTCGTCGCGGACGAAACCGCGCGTCCCGAGTTCGTCGCGGGCGAGCTCATCGCGCAGGCCGAGCACGATCCGCTCGCGCGCGTCGCCGCGGTTTCGGAACATCGCGGTCTGCTCGAGGCGGTGGCGAAATTGTTGATTAGCGATTTCGCGACGGCGTGCGGGCGGAGCGAGATCGTCACGCGCGTGCTCGCGGAGCGGACGTATCTCGTCCACGCGTCGGGTCGGCGCGAGGTTCTCGAGGTGATCGATCGCTTCGCGCCCGAGCATCTCTCGATCCAGACGCGCGATCCGTGGGATCTCGTACCGGAGATCGCGCGCGCGGGCGCGCTCTTCCTCGGCAACGAGACGCCCGTCGCGTCGGGCGATTACATCGCGGGGAGCAATCACGTGCTCCCGACCTCGGGCGCCGGACGCTTCTCGTCGGGTCTCCATCTCGCGGACTTCTATCGGACGATGTCGGCGATCGAGAACAGCCGCGCGCGGATGCGCGGCGACGCCGCGACGCTCGCGGCGCTCGCGCGCTTCGAGGGCCTGCCCGCGCACGCGCGCACGGCGGACCTGCGCGCGAGCGATCTGCCGATCGCGTGAGCGACGAGCGCGTCGGCGACGGCGGCGCGAACGAGGGCGGTGCGCGCGACGTCTGCGGGATCGACGGCCGGGCGAAAGCCGACGGCACGGACGTCGGCGGCCGGAACGACGACTGGCGCACGGAGCTCGTGCACCCGAGACGTCGCGCGCCCGACGGGTTTCGGTCGCTCGTGCCGGGCATCTTCCGCGCGTCGACGACCCTCTTCTCGTCGGTCGCGGAAGCGCAGCGTTCGATCCGCGAACTCGCGCCGTACGATTACGGCTTGCACGGCACGCCGACGGCCCTGGAGCTCGCGACGCGGGTCGCCGCTCTCGAGGGCGCGCACGCGACGGTGCTCGCACCAGGCGGACTCGCGGCGATCTTACTCGTCGATCTGTGTTACCTCGCTGCGGGCGATCGCGTGCTCCTTCCCGAGAACGTCTACGCGCCGAATCGCGGGCTCGCGAATTCGCTCTTGCGAAAGTTCGGCGTCGAGGTCGCGTACTACGATCCCGAGATCGGCGCCGGGATCGCCCGGCACATCGACGACCGCACGCGACTCGTCTGGTGCGAGAGTCCGGGTTCGATCACGATGGAGGTGCAGGACGTCCCGGCGATCGCCGCCGCCGCGCACGCGCGCGGGGCGATCGTCGCGGTCGATAATTCCTATGCGGCGGGCGTCCTCTTCGATGCGTTCGGCCACGGTGCGGACGTCGCGGTCCAAGCGCTCACGAAATACGTCGGCGGTCACAGCGACGTGCTCCTAGGTTCGGTGAGCGCGCGCGACGCCGACCACGCGGAAAAGCTCGCGCTGACGCACCGCATGCTCGGCATGAACGTCTCCCCCGACGACTGCGCGCTCGGGCTGCGCGGGCTGCAGACGCTCGGCGTCCGACTCGCGCATCTCGAGACGTCGGCGCTCGAGGTCGCGCGATATCTCGCGACGCGACCCGAGGTCGCGACGGTGCTGCATCCCGCGTTGCCGTCGTGTCCGGGTCACGACCTGTGGCGGCGCGATTTCACGGGCTCGGCGAGTCTCTTCTCGTTCGTGTTCGACGAAAGCGTCTCGCGCGAGCGCGCGTTCGCGTTCGTCGATCGACTGAGGCTCTTCGAAATCGGCTTCAGTTGGGGCGGCGTCACGAGCCTCGCCATGGGTTACACCGGCGTCGCTCGGGGAGGCCGCGATTACGGCGATCGTCTCGTACGCCTCAACATCGGGCTCGAACGCGTCGAGGATCTCATCGCCGATCTCGAGACGTCGTTCCGACGTTCGTGACGCGTTTCGCGCGGCGCGACAACGTATCGTTCGACGTCACGAGGTAGCGTCGCGCCGACGAAACGCATTGGGGTCGGCCTTTTCCTCGTCGGAATACTCACCCTCGACGGTGCTTCAGACCGACGGGCGCTCGAACGACGGGGGACTTCCCGCTCGACGGAAGGCCGTGGTTCTCGTAGGCAGGCGCGGACGACGTGCGCGACGCACGAACGCTTCGTGCAGAACGAGCCGCCGTTACTTCTCGCGATCGACCTCGACGGGACGCTCGTCAAGCCGCGCCATCCCGTGCGTCAGCAGGTGATCGACGCCGTGAAGCGGGCGACCGCGGCCGGGACGCGTGCGACGATCGTGACCGGCCGGATGTATATCGGCGCCAAACCCTTCGCGGACGCGCTCGAACTCGACGGCCCGATCGTCTGCTATCAAGGCGCCGTCCTCGCGGATGCGAGAACGGGACGCTTCGAACGCGAGGTGTCGCTCCCGAACGCGATCGGCGAGCGCATCTACCACGTCGCGAAGAAGCACGGATACCACGTGCAGTTCTACCGCGACGACAAGTTTTTCGTCGAAGAGAATAACGAGTACGCGAAGCTCTACGCGAAGACGTCGGGCGCGGAACCCGTCGTCGTGTCGTCGCTACTCGACGAATTTCGCGGACGCGACAGCACGAAGGTCAACGTCGTGATGGATCCGGCGCGCACGACCGAAGCGTTCGCCGTGATCTCCGAAGCGTGCGGCAAAGACGCGTACGTCACGCGGTCCAATCCCGAATTCGTCGAGATGCTCAGTCCGGAAGTCGATAAGGGCGTCGCGCTGACGCTCGTCGCGAAGCAACTCGGCATCCCGATGGAACGCGTCGCCGCGATCGGCGACTCCTACAACGACCTGCCGTTACTGCGCGCGGCCGGATTCGGCATCGCGATGGGGTCGTCGCCGGACGAACTCAAGGCGGAGGCGGACGCCGTGGTCGGCGACGTCGAGCACGACGGCGTGGCGGAGGCGATCGAGCGTTTCGTCTTCGGCCGGACGGCACCGCGGGCCGGGTGAGCGCGAAGCCGCGCAAACGGCGCAGGCGGCGGACGCTCGCGGGTCGCGCGCGCACGTATTGGATTCCGTTGCTCCTCGCGCTCGCGGTTTTCGGATACGGCGGCTGGGCGCTCGCGTCGGCGCCGTTCTTCCGGATGCAATCGCTCGCGGTCTCGGGGCTGACGCACGATCTGCGCAGCACGATCGTCGGGCGCGCGGCGATCGATCCGCACGCGAACGTCTGGCTGATGGATCGCGGCGCGATCGCGAAACGGCTCGACGCGTTACCGTACGTGAAGGACGTGAGGATCCACGTCCGCCCGCCCGCCGCGGTCTGGCTCGACGTCGTCGAGCGTACGGCCGACGCGTGCGTCCGCGACGTCGGGAACGTGGTCGTCACCGTCGACGATGCGTCGCGCGTTCTCGAACGCGGATGCGCCGATCCGTCGCTCGTGCTCTTCCGCGTCGCGGGGCGCATCGATGCGACCCCGGCGACGTTCTTGCGCGACCCGGAACTCGCGCGGTTGCGCGACGACGCACGCGAGATCGCCGCGACGGGCGATCGCTACCGCAGTTTCGCGCACGATACGTACGGCGATCTCGAGGCGACGCTCTCCGACGGCATCGCCGTCCGTTTCGGCGACGACGACGACCTCCGCACGAAACAGCGCATCATCGGTCCGCTCCTCGCCCAGATCGGCCCGCGCCTCACGAACGTCCGAACGGTCGACCTGCGCGCCCCCGCGAC
>CAZZXB010000097.1:0-1725 GCA_964658025.1 uncultured Janthinobacterium sp. | reverse complement strand
CTATCCACACCCCGTAAACACTATATGTACAAGGGATCCACACCGGCGACCACAATATGTTGGGGATGGCCGAGTTTGGCGGATGACCAAGTCATCGTGGGGCGCGACCGTCGTCGGTCTCGACATCGGGACGACCAAGACGTGCGCCGTGGTCGCCGCGGCGACGAGTAACGGGCTCGAGGTCATCGGCTTCGGCGAGGCGCCGTCGGCCGGACTCCGCAAGGGCGTCATCACCGATCTCGAGGAGACGGTCCGCTCGATCGAGGCCGCGACCGAACGCGCCGAACGGATGGCGGGCGTGCACATCTCGCACGTCTACGTCGGCGTCACGGGCGAGCACGTCCAGAGCACGAACAATCGCGGCGTCGTCGCCGTGAGCGGCGAGGATCGCGAGGTCGTTCGCGGCGACGTGCGACGCGTCGTCGAGGCCTCGAAACTCATCGACGTCGGCGCCGAGCGGCAGATCATCCACGCGCTCCCGCGTCATTTCACGGTCGACGGACACGACGGCGTGACCGATCCCGTCGGCATGTCGGGCGCGCGCCTCGAAGTCGACACGCACGTCGTCACGGGCGGCAACAGTTTCATCACCAACGTTTTGAAGTGCGTCCATCGCGCGGGTCTCGAACCGGCGGGGATCGTCTTCGAACCGCTCGCGTCGTCGGCATCGACGCTCTCGGCGGAAGAACGTCAGGCGGGCGTCGCGTTACTCGATATCGGCGGCGGCACGACCGATATCGCCGTCTACGCGGGCGGCGGCGCGGTTCACACGTCGACGATCCCCGTCGGCGGAAACATCCTCACGAACGACATCACGCTCGGCCTCAAGACGACGTCCGCCGAAGCCGAACGGATCAAGCGCACGATCGCGTCGTTACTCGAAGGCGAGGCACAGGGCGCCGATTTCGAGGTGCGATCGCTCGACGGTCACACGACGCTGCGCGTCTCGCGCGAATATCTCACCGCGATCGTCGCGGCCCGCGTCAACGAGATCTTCTCGATGGCGAAAGCGCAGATCGCGCGCGGCATCCCGCGCGACGTCATCCTCTCCGAAGTCGTCATCACGGGCGGCGGCGCGCGCCTGACGGGGATCGATCGCGCCGCGGCGATCGTCTTCGGCGTACCGTCGCGCGTGGGACTTCCGTCGTCGATCGGCGGACTCACGGACGCCGTCCGCAAACCCGAATTCGCGACGGCCGTCGGGCTCGTGATGTTCGGACCGAGCGGCGACGCGGCGACCTGGAACGGCTCCGGCGGCAAGACCGTCCTCGGTCGCGTCGGCCGCTGGTTCGGCGACCTGTGGAACTGACGGGCCGTCGTCTCGACGGCGAACGCGCGTAGTTGACTCCCGAATCATTCGCACCGCTCACGCTCTTCTCGGAGGCTCCCTTGGCCGAATCGAAACGCTACAATCCCGAACACGCCGCGACGATCAAGGTCGTGGGGATCGGCGGCGGCGGATGTAACGCCGTCAACCGCATGATCGAAGCGGGTCTCACGAACGTCGACTTCTATGCGGTGAACACCGACGTGCAGGCGCTGCGGAACATGCAGACCGAGAACACGATCCAGATCGGAAACGGCAAGACGCGCGGGCTCGGCGCGGGTTCGAATCCCGAGACCGGCAAGGAAGCCGCCGAAGAATCGCGCGAGGATCTCGCGATGGTGCTCGACGGTGCGGATCTCGTGTTCATCACGGCCGGGATGGGCGGCGGCACCGGGACG
>CAZZXB010000096.1:5108-11718 GCA_964658025.1 uncultured Janthinobacterium sp. | reverse complement strand
CGCGCGTGCTCGTATGGAATCGAACGCCGGACCGCGCGGAGCGCGTGGCCGCGACGCTCGGCGCGCGCCTGCTCGGTCCGCGTGACGCGTTCGACGCCGCGTTCGCGACGCTCTCGCCGAACGCGGAGCCGGGCGACGCCGCGCTCCTCCGACGCCTGCGCGCGTGTCCGCTCGTCGTCGACGCGAACTACGGCGCGCGCGCGACGCTCGGAACGTTTCTCGGACGCGACGTCCGCGACGGTGCGGCGATGCTACGCGCGAGCGCCCGCGCGGCGTTCGAGCTCTTTCGCGCGCGCTGACGACGCACGATGCGTTCGAGCGCCGTGCGGTTCCGGTCGCGCCGCGATCCGCATCGTGCGGTATTCGCTATCCGCTAACCGATCGGCAGAACGATCGAGCGCACGGCGCGAGACGCCGCGAGATCGAAGACGGCGTAGCGTGAAATCGGACGCGTCCGTCGCCGCGCTGCGTACGGACGTCGCGCGAGCGCGCGGTCAGATCGTGCCGGTGCCGAGACGCGCGGCCGAGACGACGATCCCGTCTTCGTCGGCGTAGAGCCACGCGCCCGGTGCGAACGTCGCGCCGCCGAAGGTGACGGGCACGTCGCGCTCGCCGGTCCCCGCTTTGGAGCTCTTGCGCGGATTGCTCCCGAGCGCTTTGATTCCGATGTCGAGCGTGGCGAGCGCGACGCGATCGCGGACCGCGCCGTTGACGACGATGCCCGACCAGCCGTTCGCCACGCCGAGCCCCGCAATGATGTCGCCGACGAGCGCGGCGTGCAGCGATCCGCCGCCGTCGATCACGAGCACCGCGCCGTCGCCGACGGTCGAGAGCGTGCTCTTGAGGAGCGCGTTGTCTTCGTGCGTCCGGATCGTCCGCACGGCCCCGAAAAACCGCGGCCGTCCGCCGAGGTTCGCGAATTGCAGATCGCAACTCTGCAGCGCTTCGCCGTGAACGTCGATGAGGTCGGCCGTCGCAAAATGCATGCGCCGACGTTTTCCGAATCGCTTACGAGAACCCGCAACGCGTTTTCGCACCGAGCCACGCGATCGCCGTCGGTCGGCATCGCGACGACGATCTTACGAAGTGGCGGAGAGGGGGAGATTCGAACTCCCGAGACCTTTTACAGTCTGCTCGCTTTCCAAGCGAGTGCATTCGACCACTCTGCCACCTCTCCGTGCGAGGGCCGCGGCCGATTTTTCGGCCGAGCGGCGCGGAGGCCTGCGCGCGAAGCCGCGGGCTCGCGCCGACTCAGAGACCCGTCGCGGTGAGCTCCGCGATGAACGCTTGGGTGTGCGGATCGTGCCACCAGCGCGCGAAGGGCGACTCGCTCGGCTCGGTCGCGACCGTCCGCGCGTGCTCGGCGAGGCGAGCGTGGTCCGGCCGGTCGGTCGCGTATTCGGCGGCGAACGCTTCGAGGGCGGAGCGATACTCCGGATCGTCGCTGTGCGAGCGGAGATCGTCGTAAGGAAAATCTGGTCGTGGTGCGGGCATCGTAAAACCTTTCGCCGTCCGCAGCAGCGATGCCGCGTATTCGATGTGCGCGGTTTGCTCCGCGAGATCGGTCCGGGCGAAGGCCGTCTCGAGATCGGCCGCGACCGACGAGAGGCCGTGACGCGCCATGACGACCGTGTCGATCCCGCGGGCGAACGCGCGCGCGCAGAGGTCCGCGAGTAAGTGCGTCCCCGACGGCGCGTAGGGGACGAGCGCGATCGGCCCGAGCGATTCGATCGCGCCGACCGTGTCGAGATCGAAGAGGCGACCCGTCTTCGACCAGGCGACGCAGTGCGTCGGATGCGTGTGGACGACGAAGCGGGCATCGGAGCGCACGCGATAGGCCGCGATGTGGAGCGGCAGTTCGCTCGTCGGGCGTCGACTCGGGTCGCGCGGCGTGCCGTCCGGTTCGCAGACGACGAGATCGTCCGGGTCGAGCGTGCGGAGCGCGCGTCCGGTCGGCGTGACGAGGAGCGTGCCGTCGTCGAGCCGCGCGCTCACGTTGCCGCTCGTCCCCGCGACGAGGCCGCGCTCGTAGAGTCGCAGTCCGACCGCGGCGAGCGCCGCGCGGGCGTCCGCCTCACGCACCGTTAGATCGCCGACGAACGCCAGACCGTCGTGCGTTCGGTGAAGGCGGCGACGTGCGCGAGATCCTGCGCTTCGTTCGCGAATCCGTAGCGCGCGCGCGCGTCGCCGAGGGTGCGGACGCGCTTGAGATTCTCCGCGGCGAGGCGTTCGAGTTCGGCTGCGAACGGGGCGTCGAGTCCGAACGCGTCGAGCGCGTCGACCGCGGAACTGCGCGCGAGATGCGGCGCGAGTTCGATCCGTCGTCCGGTGAGCACGTTGACGACGCCCGCCGGAAGATCGCTCGTCGCGACGCACTCCGCGAAGACGACGGCCGTGCACGGATCGATCTCCGATGCCAGCGCGACGACGGCGTTACCCGCGACGAGCGGCGGCACGACGGCCGAGACGAGTCCGAGGAGCGACGGATCGTCGGGTGCGATCGTCCCGACGACGCCGAGCGGGCGCGGCGTCGAAGTCGCGACGTAGGGCGCGCCGACGGCGTCCGTGGTCCCCAGGACCGAGGCGTATTTGTCGCACCAGCCGGCGTACCAGAGCGTGCGATCGACGGCGGCTGCGGTCTCGCGGACGGCGTCCGGTTCGTCGAGCTTCATCGTGGCGCGCAGGCGCTCCACGAGATCGGCACGCCGCGCGTCCAGGAGTTCCGCGAGCCGATAGAGCGCGAGCCCGCGATCCATCGCGGCGACGTCCGACCATGCGGTCGACGCGCGACGCGCGGCGTCGACCGCGGCGCGCACGTCTTCGCGCGACGCGCGCGCGACCGTCGCCGTCTCGTCGGGTCCGACCGCCACGGCCTCGCTCCGTCCCGATTCGGAGCGGACGAACGCGCCGTCGATGAAGAGCTTGTACCCCTTGCGGACCTCGAGGCGGAGCGGCTCGCGGGACTTCGGCACGCGCCGAACCTACGGCGATCCGACGGAGCCGCCCTCCGCATCGCCGTATGGAGCGATCGTGCCCGCGCATCGTCGCTTTCTCGGCCTCGATCTCGCCTGGTCGCCGCGCAACCCCTCGGGGGCGGCGATCCTCGACGGCGCGGGGACCCTGCTCGAGGCGCGCGGCGATCTCGGCGACGATGCGGACGTCGTGGCGTGGGTTCGCGAGCACGCCGCGCGGACGACGGTCGTCGGGATCGACATGCCGACGATCGTGCCGAACGCGACGGGCGTGCGACCGTGCGAGCGGGAACTCGCGCGTGACTTCCGCGCCGCGCACGCGGGCCCGCATCCGGCGAATCGCTCGCGCTTTCCCGACGGCGGCCGCGCGCGCGCGATCCTCGACGTTCTCGCGGCGGACGGCTTCACGGAAACCCTCGCCCTTCCGGCACGCGCCGCGGGGCGCTTCGCGTTCGAGGTGTTCCCGCATCCCGCACACGTCCGGCTCTTCGGCCTGCGAACCGTTTTCAAGTACAAGAAGAAGGCTCGCCCGTGGCCGGACGTGCTCGCCGCGTGGGCCGACTACCGCCGGGCGCTCGCCACGCTCGCGACGGCGGAGCCGCCGTTGCGACTCCCCGCGTGGATCCCGGAAGCGGTGGAAGCGCGCGGCTACAAACGCTGGGACGATACGCTCGACGCGATCACCTGCGCGTACGTGGCGTCCTACGTCTGGCACTTCGGCACCGCGTCCGAGCGCGTCCGCGTCTACGGCGACCTGACCCACGGGTACATCGTCGTGCCGAACGGGCCCGCGAATCGCGTCTAACGCACGACCGTTCCGGGAAAGGCCTCCACATGGCAACGACGATCACGACGAAACCGAATAACGGCGACGGCAAGAAAACCGCCGACAAAAAAACCGCGGAGCCCTTTCTCTCCGACGTACAAGAATTGCGCCGTCGCGCGCGCGAGCACATCTCCGACGGCGCCGTGACGCAGAGCTACGGCGGCGACGTCTCGCAGACGATCGACATCCTCCAACAGGTCCTTGCGACCGAGATCGTGTGCGTGTTGCGCTACACGATGCATTCGATCGCGGCGCAGGGCATCGATAGCGAGGGCATCTCGGCCGAATTCGCACAGCACGCGACGGAAGAGCAAGCTCACATGATGGCCGTCGCCAATCGCATCGACCAGCTCGGCGGCAAGCCGAATTTCAACCCCGAAGGGCTCGCGTCGCGCTCCACGTCGGAGTACGGAGAAGGCGAGAATCTCGTCGGGATGCTGAAAGAAAATCTCATCGCGGAACGGATCGCGGTCGAACACTACACGGAGCTGATCCGCTTCTTCGCCGATAAGGATCCGACGACGCGCGTCATGCTCGAAGGCATCCTCGCGGTGGAAGAAGAGCACGCGACCGACATGCACGATCTGCTCGTCGCGCACGAAGGCCAACCGTTCATCGAAGAGTAGTCCGTCGCCCGTGAGCGTCGACGTCGTGCTCGTCCGCCACGGGCGGACCGAGTGGAATCGGACGAAGCGCTACCAGGGACACACCGACGTCGCGCTCGACGACGTCGGTCGCGACCAGGCGCGGGCCGTCGCGCGGGATCTCGAATCGGTCGCGTTCGATGCGGCCGTTTCGAGCGATCTACGACGCGCGAGCGAGACGGCGCGGATCGTGCTCGGCCCGCGCGACGTCGGGATCGTCGCCGATTCGCGTTGGCGCGAACTCGCGTTCGGCGTGTGGGAGGGCCTGACGTGGAGCGAGATCGTCGAACGGTATCCCGAGGTCGGCGAGGCGAGCCTGCGCGATCGTTTCGTGACGCCCGAAGGCGGCGAGTCGTTCGAAGCGCTCTGCCTCCGCGTGCGCGCCGCGCTCGACGACCTCCGAGACCGCTATCCGGGTCGCACGGTGCTCGTCGCGACGCACGCGGGGCCGCTCCACGCCGTCCTCGAAGTCGCTCTCGGCGAGGCGGCCCGACGCGAAGCCGCGATCTCGTTCGTTCCGGGGAGCACGATGCGGCTCCGTCTCACGGGGGCGAGCGACGTCGAAGTCGTCGAGCGTAATCGGGTTCCGCGAGACCCCGAAAATAAATTTTGAGCGCGTGACGTCGCGCACGATCATCGGATTCCCACCCGGTCGACGAAAGTTTGAAGGCGCGTATCGCGCTCGCTCGGAAAGGCGCTGTTCGTGGCAAAAGAGAGCACCAACTATCTGCACCTGCCGATCGGCGAGACGGCACCCGAAGAGATCAACGTGGTCGTGGAGATCCCGCACGGCTCGCGCAATAAGTACGAGTACGACAAGGATCTCAACATCTTCCGTCTCGATCGCGCGCTGCACTCGCCGATCTACTATCCGGGCGATTACGGATTCATGCCGCAAACGCTCGCGGAAGACGGCGATCCGCTCGACGTGCTGATCCTCGTCGTGCAACCGACGTTCCCCGGTTGTCTCGTCGTCGCGCGCCCGATCGGTATCCTGAAGATGATCGACGACGGCTTACCCGACGACAAGATCCTCGCGGTCCCCGTCGGCGAGCCCGCGTATCACGACATCCACACGTCGTCGCAGATCTTCCCGCACACGTTGCGCACGATCTCCCATTTTTTCGAGACGTACAAGACGCTCGAGGGCAAACGGACGTCGACGCAGGGGTGGCAGGATGCGGCGTCCGCGCGACGTTCCGTGATCGAGTCGATGGATCGTTTCAAAGTCGCGAATCCGGAGTTCGCGACGGTCTAGCGCATACGGCGTATGGCGTCCGGATCCGTCGTCGCGGCTCCGAACCATTCGCCGTGGATCGCGCTCGCGAAGAGTTCGGCCGAGTCGACGAGACGCGGGCCCGGTCGGTTGACGTACGCGTTCCCGTCCAGGACGTAGACGCGTCCGTCGCGCACGGCCGCGAGCGACGGCCATTGCGGGACCGCGGCGAGTTCCGCGTGCGCGCGGAGCGCCGCCGGAAGGTCGTAGCCACACGGCGCGATGACGATGACGTCCGGATCGGCGCTCGCGATCTCGTCCCACGCGATCGTGCGCGAATTCTCACCGGGGTTCGAAAGGATCGGTTCGCCGCCCGCGGCCTGCACGAGTTCGGGCGTCCAATGCCCTCCGCTCATCGGCGGATCGCTCCACTCGAGCACGAGCGTGCGCGGTCGCGGGCGCCCGGCGACGTGGCGCGCGAGTCTCGCCATCCGTTCGCGCAGCCGAGCGACGAGCGCTTCCGCCGCGTCGGAGGTCCCCGTGAGCTCGCCGATCGTCGCGACGTTCGCGTAGACGTCTTCGAGACTCGAGGGCTCGAGCGAGACGATCCGCGGATCGCCGCGAAGTCGTTTCGCGGCGCGCGCTACGATATCGTACGAGACGGCGCAGACGACGCACAATTCTTGCGTGACGATGAGACCCGGCGCGAGTCGCTCGAGCGCGTCGGCATCGAGCGCGTAGAGACTCGAACCCGCATGGAGGCTCGCGCGAACGTGACGGTCGATCTCGGCGGACGATCCCGCGTGCGGGAGCGAACTCGCCGTGAGGTGCGGTTTCTCGCGCGCCTCCGGCGGAAAATCGCATTCGTGCGTCACGCCGACGACGCGCGGGCCCAAGCCGAGCGCGTAACAGATCTCGGTCGCGCTCGGAAGCAGGCTGACGATGCGCGTCG
>CAZZXB010000096.1:0-5008 GCA_964658025.1 uncultured Janthinobacterium sp. | reverse complement strand
CGGCGGCTCCATCTCGCGTGCGGCGGTCGCGGCACGCCGGTCGTCGTGTTCGATTCCGGGCTCGGCGGCACGACGCTCGACTGGCGTCTCGTGCAATCGCGCATCGCGAAAACGACGGAGGCGTGCGCGTACGATCGCGCGGGGATGGGATTCAGCGACGCGGCGACGACCCCGCGCGATGCGAACCACGTCGCGAGCGATCTGCACGCCTTGATCGAGCGAGCACGGACCCGGACGCCGTGCGTGCTCGTCGCGCATTCGATCGCGGGTCTGTACGCGCGGGCGTTCGTCGCGAGGTATCCGTCGGAGGTCGCGGGTCTCGTCCTCGTCGATCCATCGACGGAGGACCAGAGCGCGCGTTTCGCCGCGATCGCGCCGGAGCGAGAGGCGGCGGGGGCGGCGCAACTCGCGCTCGCGCGAACCTGCGCGTCCCTCGCGGCGCGCGGCGCGCTCCGTCCGGGGACGCCCGCATTCGGACGCTGCGTCGGCGTCCCCGATCCCGCGCTCGATGCCGCGACGAACGCGCGCGAGATCGCGCTCGCCGAACGTCCCGCGCGGTGGAACGCGATCGTATCGGAATTCGCGAACAAGGACGCGAGCGAGGCGGAAGTCCGTCGTCGGCCGGGCGCCTACGGCGACCTCCCGCTCGTCGTGCTCACCGCGGGGAACATGTTCGCGAATCCGCATGCGCCGCCGGGAGAAGTCCGCGCGCTCCGCGCCGCGTGGAAACGGATGCACGACGCCATCGCCGCGCGTTCGACGCGCGGCTCGAGTCTCGTCGTTCCCGGTTCCGGACATTACATCGCGCTCGATCGTCCCGATGCCGTCGTCTCGGCGATCGCGCGCGTCGTCGCGGAGGCACGTGCGTCGCGTCCGCGAGCGGCGCGCGCGCGATCGAACGTACGACCGGAGGGAGCCGCGACGAACCGACGCCACGCGTCGTCAACGGAACGTGCGACGACGGCGGTCGATGCGACCGCCGCCGCGACGTGAGGAGTACGTGTGGCGGACGATAAGGATCTCGAAGCGGGCGATCGGGTCTCGTGGAATTCTCAGGGAAAGCGCGTCGACGGGAAAGTCGTCAAAAAGTTGACGAAGCCGATCGATATCGAAAGCCATCACGTCGCGGCGTCGCCCGAACACCCGGAATTTCTCGTCGAAAGCGAAAAGACCGGCCGCAAAGCGGCCCATACGCCCGCCGCGCTTCGGAAGAAGCGTTAGTCGAGCGGCCGATCGACGCTTCCTAAATCGCGCGGGCGTCGGACGATCGGGCAAAATGCTTCGGAAGCGAAGCATTTCGCCGAAACTCCGTGCGGCGGAGCGACGAACGGTGAAGAAACGCGGGCCGAACCCTCGGTCGACGCGCCGCGAGAAGCCTCAGTCGACGGTTCGGAACGTCGCGTACACGAACGGATATTCGGGGCGGTACCAATTGCGCAGACTGCGCCGCACGAGCCCGCGACCCGTCACCGGCGACGCGCCCTTCACGACGAAATGTTCGCCGTCGAAAAAATCGGCCGAATACTGCGGGTAGCTCGCCATCGGCGCGAATCCCGGAAGCGGCTCGAACGGCGTCGACGTCCACTCCCAGCCGTTTCCGACGAGATCGTCGATGCCCCAAGCGCTGCGGCCGGCGGGCGAGATGCCGACGGGTTCGGGATCGAAACGACGAAAATCGAAGTTGCCGTGTTTGCTCGTCGGCGCGGCGTCGCCCCACGGATTCGCGCGTTCGATCCCTTCGGGCGTGCCGAACGCCGCGCGGTGGTATTCCGCTTCGGTCGGAAGCCGCGATCCGCGCCACGCCGCGTAGGCGCTCGCCTGCGCCTGCGTCACGTAGACGGGCCAGGTGAGCGGCAGGGGCATCCGCTCGAACATGCCGAGCAGATCGAAGCCGCCGTCGCGCGGGATCCAGAACGGCGGGACCGGACCGCCGGCACGGACGAAGGCGAGCCAATCGCCGTTCGTGACGTCGTTGACGTCCATCTCGAACGCGGGCACGTCGACGTACGTCTCGTCGAATTCGTTGTCCCATCCGAACGTCGTCGCCCCGCGGTTCGTTCCGAGCGTCGCGCGACCGGCGTCGACCGTCGCGCGTCCGCTCGAACTCGGTGTGGCTTCGAAAAACGATCCCGTCCGTCCGCGCACGCGTTTGTGCTCGAGCGGCAAGCGGTGCAACATGTACAGGAGCGTCTCGTGGTGGAGTTCTTCGTGTTCGAGGATCGTATAGGCCGCTTCGGCGCGGTCGAGCGACGGCGACGAAGCGTCGCTCAGATCGCCCGTCGCGAGCGCCTTGAGCACTTGCGCGTCGCAGGCTTCGGCGAATTCGTGAACTACCGAACGATCGGGCCACGACGACCGTTCGTGACGTCGGGCGTCGACCGAGGACGACGGATCGATGCCGCGTTCGAATAACTTCTCGAGCGACGGATCGATCGACGGACCGCCGAGACCCTCGCGCACGAGCTTGTTGAAACTGAACGCCGGAATGTGTCCTTCGTAGAACACGATCGGATGGCGCAGTTCGATCGGGCGATCGTACATCGCGGCGGGCTCGACGATCGCAAATAATTCTGCCGAGCGATTGCGATTTCCGAGATAGGAGAGCCGGAGCAGGCTGCGGTCGATCGGCGCGACCGTCGATGATACGAACACGCTCCGTTATACCCCGACCGCGAGAAAAACGTCGCGGAGCGAGCTCAAAATTGTAGGTATCCTTGCAATCCGGGGACGCCGCCGAAGCGCCCGATCCCCGCTTCGGCCGAGCCGCCTTGGGGGACGGACGCCTCCGAGAGATCGGTCGCGCCGAACCAAACGACGCCCGCGCGCAAGCCGCGCGCCGCGCGCTCGGCGAGCGCGCCCTGCATCGTCCACACGGAGACGGCCGCCCCCCCGCGTTCGTTCGCGCGCTCGATCCCTTCGACGGGCGTTCGGAACGTCGAGAGCGCGATCGGCGGAAGATCGCCCGCCGTCGTCTCGGGCGCGTGCGGGGCGGCGTCGCGCGCGACGACCGTCGTCGGAATCCAGAAGCCGCGATCGGGCGCGATCCAAGAGGCGCGCAGGACGCGGGCGCCCGCGGCGACCTCCATTGCGATCGTTCCGGCGGCACGGTCGCGGTCCTCGCGCGTCGCGACCGGCCCGACGTCGGTATTCGCGTCGAGCGGATCGCCGTGACGGAGCGCCTCGAGCCGGATGCCGAGCGTCTCGAGCATCTCGTCGGCGGCGCTCTCGGCGACGAGCACGCGACCCGCGCCGCGCGCGAGGATGGCGTCGACGGCGTCGTCGAGCGGCGCGTCGTCGAAAACGAGGAACGTCACGGGCGACGCGATCTCGAGCGTCAGGCGCGTTTTCGATCCCGCGACCGCGCGCGCGATCGCCATGCCGCGTTCGCGCGCGCCCGAAAAGGCGATCGCGTCGACGTCGGCATGATCGACGAGCGCTTCGTCGACCGCGCCGTCGCCCGTGACGACGTTGAAGATCCCGGGCGGGAGACCCGCATCCGCGCAGATTTCGGCGAGCGCGAGTGCGGCGAGCGGCGTCGCGCGCGCGGGCTTGAGCACCACGGTATTCCCGCACGCGAGGGCGGGCGCGACGCGCATCGCGGCGGCGACGAGCGGCGAACGCGCCGAGACGATCGCGGCCACGATTCCGAGCGGTCGCGCGCGTTCGGACGTCGGCGTCGCCCACGCGAGCTTGTCGGCCCAGCCGGCGTCGTAGAAGAACTGCGCGTGCGCGCGCGGGACGTCGCGTTCGCGCGCGATCCGGATCGGCACGCCCGCATCGACGCTCTCGCGCGCGGCGAGATCCTCCGCGCGTTCCGCGAGCGCACGCGCGAAACGGAACGCGTACTTCGCGCGCTCGGAGGGGCGGATCTTGCGCCAATATTTGTCGTATCCGCGACGCGCCGCGCGCACGGCGCGATCGACGTCCTCCTCGCTCGCCGCGGCGATCTCGGCGAGCGTCGTCTCGTCGCACGGATCCTCGTCGCGATACGTCGCCCCGTCGGCCGCGGGCACCCACTCGCCGCCGAGGAAGAGATCGTAACGGGGCCGCAGGCGCGGTCCCGCGGGCCGTGCATTCCCGAGCGCTTCGGGGACGCGCGCCGCCGCGTGCGTTACGTCCACGGCGCCGTTCGCGCGCGCGCGAGGTCGTGTGCGAGCGCTGAGGCGCCGAGGCGAAAACGCGACGGATCGAGCCAGTCGCCGCCGAGCGCGTCGTCGACGATCGCGACGTAGCGCAAGGCCTCGCGCGTCGTGCGGATCCCGCCCGCGAACTTCACACCGACGCGTCGCCCGGTCCGTCGTGCGTGCGCGCGGACCGCTTCGCAGAGCACGAGCGCGATCGCGGGCGTCGCGACCGCCGCGATCTTGCCCGTGGCGTTCTTGAGAAAATCGGCGCCCGCGTCGAGCGCGAGATCGCACGCCCGCCGGATCGCGCCGTACGACCCGAGCTCTCCCGCTTCGAGGATCACCTTGAGCCGCGCGCCGTCGCACGCGTCCCGGACGCGCGCGATCTCGTCGCGCACCTCGTCGTGACGGCCGGCGAGAAACGCGCCGCGATCGATCACCATGTCGATCTCGTCGGCTCCGAGCGCGACCGCCGCGCGGACCTCGCGCAGTTTCACGTCGGTCGGCACGAGACCGCTCGGAAAACCCGTCGCGACCGCCGCGATGCGGACGCCGGTCCCGGCGAGCGCCGCGCGCGCGACGGGGACGAGGCTCGGGTAGAGGCAGACGGCCGCGGCGCGTGGCGCGCCCGGCCCCGGCGCCGCGGCGAACGCGCAGAGTTCGCGGACGCGCGCGGGGGTATCGGATCCCTCGAGCGTCGTGAGGTCGAGCGACGCGAGGGCGACGTCGGCGGCGGCCCCGCGCGCGGCACCGCGAAATTCGCGAGCGCCCACGCGCGCGGCGCGCCGTTCGAGGGTCGCGGCGTCGATCCGCACGGGCCTCGGTCGCATCGCCGTCCCTTCGGTCGGTCGCGCGGGCGACCCCGCTCGGGCCGTCGACGCGAG
>CAZZXB010000095.1:1803-11772 GCA_964658025.1 uncultured Janthinobacterium sp. | reverse complement strand
GGCGGTTTCATCCTCTATTCGATCGGATACGCCGGCGGACGTCCGTTCGTCGCGAAATACGGTCGTTACGTGAAGCTCGACGAGAAAAAGCTCGACGCTTTCCACACCTTTTACGAACGCCACGGCAACGGCGTCGTGTTCGTCTGCCGCTTCCTCCCCTTCGTCCGCGGCGTCGCCGCGCTTCCGGCCGGTGTATCGCGCATGCAAAAGCGGTACTTCCTCGCATACACCGCGGCCGGTTCCGCGGTCTTCTGTTTCGGGCTCGCATGGCTCGGCAGTCTCTTCGGACATCACATCAATGAAATCACACCGCAGATCCACAAACTCTCGTTTCTCGTCATCGGCGTCGTCGCCGTCGCGATCCTCGGCCTCGTCGTCTGGCAGATCGCGCGCATGCGCCGCAGCGCCCGGCTTCCGTAACGCCGTCGCGGGCCTCGCGCTCGCCTGCATCGTCGCGATCGGCGCGCCCGTCGTGTCCGCCGCGCCGAATCCGCCGCCGGCCGCCGCGCCGCCGCCGCTGCGCGTGTTCGTCGGACCGCCCGGCGTTCCGACGACCGGCGTCGCGAACCAACTCTCGAACGCGCGCAGCGCCGCGATCCGCGCCGACGCCGCCGGAAATTCGGCCGCCGCCGCATCCGCCGCCGCCGCGTACCGGCAGGGCGTGGCCCGCGCTGCGTCCGGGAACGTCGCGGGCGCGCTTGGGTCGGCCGCGAGCGCGCAAGCCGCGGCGAGCTCCGCGATCGGACCCGTCGCACCCGCGCTCGCGCCCGTGTATCCGCCGCCGCTCGGACCCGTCGCGACGCCCGCCGCCGGGATCCCGCTCGTCGCGAACGATGCGAGCCTGCCCGCCGATCTCTACGTCGCGCGGCGCGAGATCGACCTCGCGCAGTCCGTCTCGCCGGGGCGCGTCGCGAGCGCGAAGGCGCACTATCGCGCCGCCCTCGACGCCTACGTCTCCGGCTCCACGACGCGCTACCATCGCGAGGCGCGCGCCGCGTTCGATGCCGCGGCCGACGCGTTCACGTCCGCGAAGTGAACAAGGCCGGCGCCCCGCCGCGAGATCTCGAGCGAACGCTCGGGCAACTTCCCGACGCGCCCGGCGTGTACATCATGCAAGGCGAGAACGAGCGCATTCTCTACATCGGGAAGGCGATCTCGCTACGTAGTCGGGTCCGTTCGTACTTTCAGGATTCCGCCGCGCACGTCTATCGCACGATGCGGATGGTCGAGCGCGTCGTCGACGTGCGTTGGATCGTCGTCAACAACGAAGTCGAAGCGCTCATCCTCGAAGCGAACCTCATCAAGCGTCACCAGCCGCCGTTCAACGTGCGGTTGCGCGACGACAAGCGCTATCCGTATCTCAAGGTCACGAACGAAGCGTATCCGCGCGTCACGTTCACGCGCGCCGTCCGCGACGACGGCGCGCGTTACTTCGGACCGTATACGAACGCGCACGGTCTGCGCGAGTTGATCGATCTCGTCCGCGTCGTCTTTCCACTGCGGACGTGTCGCGAACCGATCGACGGCAAGCGCAAGCGACCGTGCCTGCAATACCACATCAAACGCTGCCTCGCGCCGTGCGTCGGCTATCAGAGCGAACCCGAGTACGATTCGCTCGTCGACGAGGTCGTGCTCTTTCTCGAGGGCCAGCAAGAGCGCTTGTTACGGCGGCTCCACGAGGAGATGGGCGACGCGGCGAGCCGGATGAATTACGAAGCGGCGGCGCGCCTGCGCGACCGGATCGTCGCGGTACGGCGCGTGACGGAGGGTCAGAAGGTCGTCTGGCGTTCGCGGATCGACATGGATCTCGTCGCGTCCGCGCGCGCGCAGGGTCAGGCCTGCGTCCAAGTCTTTCTCGTGCGCGGCGGCAAGTTGATCGGGCAAGAGCACTTCATCCTCGACGGCGTTACCGATCAGAGCGACGCGGAACTCTACGCGGACTTCTGCACCCAATTCTACACGGCGCGGGCGGGCGGTGCGGCGACGACCGGATTCGGCGACGGGTTCTCGCCGCTCGCGCTGCGCGAGGCGCGCGGAAACGAAGTCCCGGTCGCGCTCAAAACGCGCGCGCGTCGCGCCGTCGCTCAGGCGACGATCCCCAAAGAAGTACTCTGCGAGGCGCTTCCGACCGATCTCGGCGTGATCGAGGCGTGGCTCTCCGAACTCAAGGGACAACGCGTACGCATCCTGCGCGCGCAGCGCGGTCCGCGTGCGGATTACATGCGTCTCGTCCACGAGAACGCCGAACAGAATCTCAAGGCGTTTCTCGCCAATCAAGAAACGCAGGAGAGCGCTTCCGCGCAGGCGCTCGCCCAACTCGCGACCGCGCTCGACCTCCCCGACGTTCCGCATCGGATCGAGTGCTACGATATCTCCAACATCTCGGGGACGAATCCGACGGCGTCGATGGTCGTCTGCGTCGAAGGGCGGATGAAGAAAAGCGATTACCGCCGCTTCAAGATCCGCTACGATCGGGGTTCGAACGATTTCGCGATGATGCAGGAGACGTTACGTCGTCGATTGCGCTATCTGCGCGCCGACACGAACGCGCCCGGTGAGGAAGATCCCGAGAGCATCGTCGAGAGCGGCTCGCACGACGGCGCGGCCGCGCTGGAGGCGCAACTGCGCAAGAAAGAACGCTTCCACCACCGCCCCGATCTGCTCCTCATCGACGGGGGAAAGGGTCAACTCGGGGCCGTCGTCGAGGTGTTGCAGGAGCTCGACCTCTGGGGTATCCCGGTCGCCGGTCTCGCGAAAGAACACGAGTGGTTGTTCGTTCCGGGAAATCCGGATCCGATCGTGTTGGCGCCGGCGTCGCCGGGCCTCCACCTCATCATGCGCGTGCGCGACGAAGCGCATCGTTTCGCGGTGGAGTATCATCGCAAGCGACGCGGTAAGGCGATGACGCAATCGGCACTCGACGCGCTCGCGGGCGTGGGACCCGTGCGGCGGAAACGGTTGCTCGTCGCGTTCGGAAGCGTGAACGCGATCAAGCGCGCGAGCGTCGACGAGATCGCCGCCGTCAAGGGTATGACGCCGGCGCTCGCCTCCGAGATCAAGGCGGGTCTCGCGGCCCCGCGCGAATCGCCCGCCTGACGCGCTTCCCGCTACGTCAGCGGCGCGTTTTGAGGTGGGCCGTGCGTCGCGCGATCCAACTCTCCGGACGCGACTTGGCCTGGCGCGTCGCGTAGGTCTTGAACTTCGCCGGTCCGCCGAGTTCGTAGAGTTCGATCGCGGCGAGCGCGGCGAGCCAATCGAATCCGAGCGGTTCCCAGATCGCGAAGGCCGCGGCGAACGCCTCGCGCGCCCGATCGTTCTGCTCGAGGGCGCGTGCGACGATCCCTTCGGAGAATTTTTCGTGTGCGGTGAGTCGACGGTCGCCGTTATTGAGCAGATACGCTCCGAGCGGCGCGCGGATGCGCTCGTAGCGCTCGAGAAGCGTCGCGGCGCGTTGCGGATCGAACGCCGCGATCTCGCGCGAGAGCAGGACGAGCGCCGCGCGATTCTCGCCCACGCGCTCCCAGTCGACGCGCTCGGCGAGCCCGGCTGCGTATTCGATCTCTTCGCGCGCCGACATCGATTCCCCGAGTTCGCGCCGGAGCATCGCTTTGTCGGTCGAGCTCATGATGACGGCCGCGGGCGAAGGCGCGACCTCGGCGGATTTGCGGAAATCGCGGAACGCGCCGAGATGATCGCCGCGGAGCGCGCTCGACCATCCGAGATTACGGTAGATCTGGAAACGCTCTTCGTCGAGCTCGTTCGGCCACGAGGCGATCCCCGCCGCGCGCAGGGTCTGCGCGTCGGCCGCGAGATCGAAGTCGCGAACGAGATGGCTGAAGTTCATCACGAGCTTCGCGAACGACCACAGATCCGATTTCGGCGCGCGCATGAAGCGCGAGACGGCGCGACGTTCGTATTCCACTTGGCCCGCGTAGTCTTCGGCGGTCGCGGACAGGATGGCGAGCGCGTGCAGGGCGCGCGCGACGGTATGATCGCGCGGGATCAAATATTCGGGGGCGCGGGTGAAGCTCGTATCCGAGGGCACTTCCTCGTCTCCGATTTCGACGACGCGGCGCGCCGCGACGGCGGCGCCGTCGGAATCGCCCGAGATCGCCGACCAATGCGTCTCGAAGATCATGTACTCGGCTTCGAGCGCGGGCGACGCGACGCCGAGCGCGAAGACGCGCGCGTTATCGAGCGCGTGGCGCGCTTTGACGAAGTTGCGCGTTTGCGTCAGGGCCGATGCGCGCAGCATGCTCAGCTCCGCGCGGCGTGCGTCGAAGAGATCGGTCGCGTCGATGCCGTCGAGCAGACGTAACGCGTGGTCGGGCTCGTCGAGACGGAGATACGCACGGGCCGCGAGCAGTTTGGAGGCCAAGTAATTGTGACCGCGGAGCGCGTCCAAGCATGCCGCCGATCGTCCCCCGAAGAAGAGGTCGACCGCGCCATCGAATAATTGAAGGCGCGTCTGTTGCGCCGTAGCATGCCGGATCAATGAAACCTCCAAAACGATTCAGACGACCGATTCGACGGTCGAGTGGAAATCACTTACCGTGCGTGGTCGCTCTTTACGTGACTCGCAGACGTCGTCTGGGTCTTCGCGCCGTAGTAGCCGCCGTGGGTGACCCAGGGATCGGAATGGAGGAGGGAAGTGAGTAGGGTAACGACTGTAAATAGGATCTGCATGGTAAGAGAACTATCGGCCGCAACGTGCGGAACCGCGCGCGACGTGGCGCACACTCGGATGCGTCGACGCCTCCCGCCATGGGGAGATGTGACGCACACGGCATTTGAAAGGGTCTTCGTTTGAGGTTGCTCGTTCGGATCGTGGTCAACGCGCTCGCGTTGCTCGCGGTCGCCTATCTCGTCCCGGGCGTGGCGGTCACGGGTTTCTGGGGAGCCGTCGTCGCGGCGATCGTCCTCGGCGTGGTCAACGCCGTCATCCGGCCGATCCTGCTCTTGCTCTCGCTCCCGCTAACGATCGTGACGCTCGGTCTCTTCGCGTTCGTGATCAACGCGTTGCTGTTCTGGTTCGTCGGGCATCTCAATATCGGTCTCGTCGTCTCCGGCTTCGGCGCGGCGCTCGTGGGGTCGATCGTGCTCGCCATCGTTTCGTGGGTTCTGTCGGCCCTCGTCGGCGAGGTCGAAAAAGCGTGACGGATGGGGCGACGAACGGCGCGCGACCGAAGATCCTCGTCACGAACGACGACGGATACAAAAGTCTGGGAATCGTCGCGCTCGCCGAGGCGCTCAGCGCGATCGGCGATGTGACGGTCGTCGCACCGGACGAAGACAACAGCGGCATCGGTCACCAGATTTCGATGAAGACGCCGGTCGGATGCGTGCCCGTCAAGGATCGTGCGGTTCCGACGTATCGATGTACCGGAACGCCGGCGGATTGCGTCGTCATCGGTGCGTTCGATCTCTGCGGCGGCATGCCGTCGCTCGTCGTGAGCGGGATCAACCGCGGGGCGAACGTCGGCGACGACATCACGTATTCCGGGACGGTCGCCGCCGCGTTCGAGGGGACGATCGTCGGCGTGCCGTCGATCGCGATCTCGCTCGCCGCATCGTGGCCGGAGCACGCGCGCGACCACCACTGGGAGACCGCCGGAACGATCGCGGTCGATATCGCGCGCGACGTGCTCGCGGGAAGCCTGCCGCGGTTGACGCTCCTCAACGTGAACGTGCCGAACGTGCCGGCCTCCGAGATTCGCGGGATCCGGCTCGTACGCCAGGGCCGCAAAGCCTACCGCGATCGGGTGGAGAAGCGCGCCGATCCGCGCGGGAACGCGTATTATTGGTTGTGGGGCGCCTTCGATCCGGCCGATATCGTCGACGGCACCGATCTCGCGGCGATCCGGGACGGATACGTCAGCATCACGCCGCTCTCGATCGATCGGACGAACCACGACGAACTCGGTCGGTTACTGCGCGCGGAGACCGCGCGCGTCTCGTAGTCGCGGGGACGCGTCAATGGAGCCGTTCGTCGGCGAGATCGAGATCGTACTGCACCTTGCGATAGATCTCGTCGGGAATCTCGCCGATCTCGCGCAGGCGCGCGATCTCGCGTCGTTCGGCGTCGAGGGCTTCTTGCTGTAACTCGTGGTCGTGGGCGATGTCGTCCTCGCTGATCGATCCGTCGAGATGGCCGCTCAGGTGCCCGATCCGATATTCGTACTCGCCGAGGATACGGCTCTCGACTTCCCATTGATCGGTCGTGTCGAATTTCGTCTCGAGCTCGCGCAGCCGTGCGATCCCGGCGCGGAGCGCGAGCACGCGCACTTCGATCTCGCGCGCCTCGAACGCGTCGTCGTCTTCGATCTTCATCCACTTCAAGAGCGGGATCAGCGAGAGTCCCTGAAAGACGAGCGTCACGAAGATCACGCAAAACGTGACGAAGACGATCTGCGCGCGTCCGGGAAAATCGTGGCCGTCGTCGAGACGGAGCGGGATCGCGAGCGCGGAGGCGAGCGATACGATCCCGCGCATGCCGCTCCAGCCGACCACGAAGATGTAACGCGGTCGATACGGCCCTTCGCGTTCCGCGATCTTCGGGAACATCAGGCGCGGGAGGTAACTCGCGGGAAAGACCCAGGCGACGCGGACGGCGATCACGAGCACGGAGATCGCGAGGCCGATCCAGAGTTCGCTCACGGCGAAGCCGCGGTCGTGGACGATCGGGCGTAACTCGAGGCCGATGAGCAGAAACACCGAGCCGTTGAGGATGAAGATCAGCATCTCCCAAACCGCGCTCGCGATCAGACGGCTCTCCGCGTTGTAGATCTCCGAGGAGCGTCGGCTGACGAAGATCCCCGCCGCGACGGTCGCGAGCACGCCCGAGACGTGGAGCGATTCGCCGAGCGTGTAGATCGTGTACGGTGCGACGAGTTGGAGCGTGTTCTCGACGAGCGTGTCGCCGAGTTCGAATCGCCGGAGCAGTTTCGCGAGCGCGATCTGCGCGATCGCGGACACGATGCCCACGAGTACGCCGCCGACCGCGACGCCGACGAAGGCGAGCGAGGCGCTCGCGAACGAGAAGGCTCCGGTGACGACCGCGGCGACCGCGAAGCGGTAGATGACGAGCGCCGTCGCGTCGTTGACGAGCCCCTCGCCGTCGAGGATCGCGAGGATCCGTCGCGGGATCGAAAAGCGCTCGAACACCGAGCCCGCGGCGACGGCGTCGGGCGGCGAGATGACGGCGCCGAGCACGAACGCCGGCGCCCACCCGAGTTCCGGGCGGATCGCGTGGAAGACGATCGCGACGATGCCCGTGGTGAAGATCACGAGGCCGATCGCGAGCAAGCCGATGGGGCGCAGGTTCTCCTTGAACGATTTCCAGTCGGTGCTCCAGCCGCCCGCATAGAGTAGCGGCGGCAAGAAGATGAGGAACACGAGATCGGGATCGAGTTCGAGCGGCGGAAGGTTCGGCACGAAGGCGAGCGCGCAACCGCCGATCACGAACGCGATCGGATACGGCAATTCGAGTCGCTTGGCGACGATCGCGACGCCGGCGATCGAGGCGAGCAACACGAAGACGAGCGACGAGGCGTGCACGGTGCTCCGTTTCCCCGCCGCGGACGCGACGTCCGGGTCGGTCTCGTCGCCCCATGCTTTTCGGTGGACGGGATCGCTCGGGCGTGTCGGATGCGCGGGGTTTTGTGGTATACTCTCGGAGCCGGTTTCGACCGGTTCGCGCATGGGGCTGAGCAGCTTCGACGAGTCAGACCGTGGGCGATGTAAGCAGGCGGAGTTGCGAGCCCTCCTAAAACGATCGCAACGCGTTTACACGCGAACAACAACTACGCACTCGCTGCCTAATTTAGGTTAGCGACGGTGCGCGAGGAGTCGCCGGAGCTGCCTCGTTCACCGTCATAAAGTCCGGCTAGGATGGGGAGTCCGCTCTGCGAGCCATCCGAAACTCAAGGAGTTGCCATCGTCGTGAGTTCGGTTTCGAAACGCTCGCCGATGTAAGACAAAATCGAAACTGAGCCTGGAGAAAGCATCGGTCCGGCGATTCGGACTCGGGGGGCAGTTCCCCGACAGCTCCACCATCGTTATACGAAGGCACGATCCCCTGGGGCGATCGTGCCTTTTCGCACGGCCACGATCGACGACGTGCGCCGCGAGATCGCGTCTTCGAGCGCCTTTTCTCGAAGCCGGGCGACGCATCCGACGCCACGTCACGGTCTCGCTCGCGCGTCGCCGCGCAAACGAACGAGTATGGTCGACCGGAGCGGACGTGACGGAGTCACCGCGATAACGTTACGGAGGTCACGTCGAGGGCCGTCGCCGCACGAAGATCCGGCGGCTACGTCACCGCTACGTTCGCCCGGGCGCGTTCGCCGCCGTCACAACCAGCCGCGGTCGCGGGCGATGCGCGCGGCATCGATGCGATTGGCGCCGCCGATCTTCCCGATCGCTTCGCTCAAATAATTCCGCACGGTGCCTTCGGAGAGTCCGAGCCGTTCGCCGATGGTCGCGCTCGTGAGCCCGTCGGCGGCCAAGCGTAAGATGCTCCGTTCGCGGTCGCTCAACGGATCGGGGTCGCCCCAAGCATCGAGTGCGAGCGAAGGATCGACGGCGCGCTCGCCTCCGTGGACGCGTCGGATCGCGGTCGCGAGTTCGGTCGCGGGTCGATCCTTGAGCAGGTAGCCCCGAACGCCCGCATCGATCGCGCGGCGCAGGTAGCCGGGCCGGGCGAACGTCGTTACGATGATCGTGCGCGTCGCGATCTCGTCGCGGTCGAGCGCCGCGGCGACCTCGAGACCGGTCAGGTGCGGCATTTCGATGTCGGCGACCAACACGTCCGGGTGCAAGCGCATGACCTCGCGCAGCGCCGCCGCACCGTCGTACGCGACGCCGACGACATCGATGTCCGGCTCGAGTTCCAAGAGCGCCGCGATGGCGCCGGCGACGAACCGCTGATCTTCCGCGACGAGCACGCGAATCAGGGCGTGGCTCCGAGCGGCAGGGAGACGGCGATGCGCGTGCCGTTCTCGAAGCTCCGTTCGAGGACGCCGCCGAGCGCTTCGACGCGTTCGCGCATACCGCGCAGTCCCGCCCCGTCGGGTCCGCTCGCGCCGTGGCCGTCGTCGACGATCTCGAAACGGCACGTACCGCCCTCGACGCGTAAGATGAGCCGTACGGTGCTGGCTCCCGCGTGGCGCACGACGTTCGTGACGGCCTCGCGAATCGCGAGCGCGAGCACGCCCTCGTAGTGCGCCGGCAAGCGCAATTCGGCAGCCTCGCATTCGAGCGCGATCCCGGCCGACGAGAACACGTCGCGCGCGTGCTCGATCTCCGCGGCGATCCCCGCGCCACGATATCCTGCGACGGCCTCGCGCACGTCGCCGAGCGATTCACGCGCGATGCGTTCGACATCGCGAATCTCGCACGCGGCCCGCTCGGGATCGATCGGTGTGAGTTTCGAGGCGAGCTCGCTCTTGAGCACGATGAGCGAAAGCGAATGGCCGAGCACGTCGTGCAGATCCCGCGCGATGCGTTCGCGCTCCGCTACTTTCGCCAAACGCTCCACCTCGTCGTACGCGAGGCGTAATCGTCTCGCCATTTGATATTGGCTCGCGAACCGTACTTGCGAGTATCCCACGAGTGCCGACATGAGCACGGGCATCAGCAACACGTTCCAATGCAAGCCGGTCGCGTATCCGACGACTACCATGGCGGCGAGGTACGCAACCAGCAGTTTCATCGCGAGCGACGCTCGGTCGCGAAATGCCCAACCGAAGAACGTCGAGCCGAAGATGAAGTAGGCCATGCTCGCGACGTTCCAATGCATGCCGACGGCGCCGAGTGCGAACATCCCGGAGATCGGGAGCAACGTCATCCATCCGCACATCTGAAATGCGGTCAGGTAGAGCGCGAGAAACACGACGAGCCCGCCGAGCACGAGCGTCCAACGCGCGACGGAGGCGTGGTCGCTCGCGAGCGCGAGTGGAATGCCGAGCA
>CAZZXB010000095.1:0-1703 GCA_964658025.1 uncultured Janthinobacterium sp. | reverse complement strand
AACGAGAACGGCAGATAGATCAGGTTGACGACGGCCGCCGCGCTATTGGGCGGCACGATCGTGCCGAGTGCGAGCCCGATCGCACAGAACGGTAGCGTGCCCGCGACCAGAACGACGAAGAGCGCGATCCACTGACCCGCGCGCATTTCGACGTGGCCCGCGAAGGCGGCGAGCGCGAACATGATGGTGGCGATCAACGCCGCGAATGCGAGAGACCCCACGGCCTTCGCGACGATGAATGCCGAGGGCGGCATCGGGCTCGCGCGTTTGACCGCGATCCAGCCCTGGCCGCGTTCGGTCGCGACTCCGACACCGAACGCGAAGAGCGCGGCGCCGGTCGCTCCGAACGCTCCGTACGAAGCGAGGAGATACCGCGCGGGCGCCTGAGCGTTCGGTTGCGGCATCAGGATGCCGAAAAAGAAATAGAGCAGTGCGGGGAACGCGATCGTAGGGATCGCGTACGCGGGCAAGCGCACGAGTTTGAGAAACTCTGCGCGAATTTCGGCGGCGTAGATGCGCGCGATCATGCGGCGCCGGCGTTTCCAGCGTCGATCCCGGCGAGTGAGAGGATCGCTTGTTCGAAGTTCGCCGCGGCGGTGCGCGCGACGAGCTCGGAGGGGCTCGCGTCGGCGACGATCGTCCCGGCGCGCAAAATGGCGATCCGATCGCCCAAGCGTTCCGCTTCGGCGAGGTCGTGCGTCGCGAGCAACACTGCACGGCCGCCGGAAACGTATCCGCGAATGGCCGTCCAGAGCAGGCGGCGCGCTTCGAAATCGAGAGCGTTCGTGGGCTCGTCGAGGACGAGCAGTTCGGGATCGCCGCAGATCGCGAGCGCGAAGCGCGTCCGTTGCGCTTGCCCACCGGAGAGTTCGCCGTAGCGTCGGTCCGCCAGTCCGACGAGGCCCGCTCGTTCGAGCGTTTCCTCGAGCGGAAGCGGCCGCGGATAGTACGTCGAGAAGAGCGCGACGAGTTCGCGTACGGTCAACGTCGGCGGTACGCCGCCGACTTGCAACATCGCTCCGACGTGACGACGCGTTACGAAGCGACGCGGATCGCCCCCCAGAATCGATGCGCGGCCCGAATCGGGCGCGACGATGCCGAGCAGGATGCGTAAGGCCGTCGTTTTACCGGCGCCGTTGGGGCCGAGGAGCGCGAGCGTTTCGCCGCGCCGGACCTCGAGATCGAAGTCGCGTAACGCGAGCGTCGGGCCGAAGCGCTTCGTCACGTGGCCCAACTGCGCGGGGACGGGTTCGAGCATGACCGCTACCTCCGGGCTCATGATGCCGGACGCGCCCGAGGATGTCCAGGATCGCGCGTCAGGTCGATCTCGTGACACTCGTCATGCGGTATTCGCTCGAAACGGTGGTGTCGACGTCGCCACATTATTCGGAGCGCCGGGAGCGCGCGTCGAATCGGTACGCGATGCGACGTCGCCGAAGGTTACCGCTCTCGCCGATCGACCGCACGGACGAGCGGTACGGCGGCAAACGAAAGGGCGCGCGACGTCGAGGTGAGGCCCGCGAGCCGGGCGAAACGGCACACGATTCCGAGACGTGGTTCGCTCGCGCGGGCGCCTTGCGGCGCGAAACGGCGAACCGGGAGCACGAATTGATGGGACAGGCTACCGCAACCGCTTCACCGGCGAACCTTCGATCGGCCGAGGATCTCACCTACGCGAAGGTGACGAGGCGGATCGTTCCGCT
>CAZZXB010000094.1:0-11913 GCA_964658025.1 uncultured Janthinobacterium sp. | reverse complement strand
AAGGGCGGCGTCACCTGCGATCCGACGACGCTCTCGAAGGGCGAACTCGAACGGATCACGCGCCGCTACGCGGCCGAACTCGTCGAGGTCGTCGGGCCCGACAAGGACGTCCCGGCGCCCGACGTCGGCACCACGCCGCAGATCATGGCCTGGTTCATGGACACGTACAGCATGCACGTCCGCGCGCACACGCCGGGCGTCGTGACGGGGAAGCCGCTCGAGATCGGCGGCTCGCGCGGCCGCGTCGAAGCGACGGGGCGCGGCGTTTCGCTCGTCGCGCTCGCGCAGATGCGACGCATGGGCATCATGCCGGCGGGTGCGAAGATCGCCGTCCAAGGCTTCGGCAACGTCGGCTCGATCGCGGCGAAACTCTTCGCCGAAGCCGGCTGCTCGATCGTCGCGATCTCCGACGTCACGGGCGGGTACCACAATCCCGCGGGGCTCGATATCCCGGGCGCGATCGCGTACGTCCGGGAGCACCATTCGCTCGACGGCTATCGCGGCGGCGATCGCGTGACGAACGACGCGCTCCTCGAACTCCCGTGCGACGTCCTCGTTCCGGCCGCGCTCGAGAAGCAACTCACGATCGCGAACGCCGCGAACGTGAAGGCGAAGTTGATCGTCGAGGGCGCGAACGGGCCGACGACGCCCGAAGCCGACCATCTCTTCGCCAAGCGCGGGATCGTCGTGATCCCCGATATCGTCGCGAATGCGGGCGGCGTCACGGTCTCGTACTTCGAGTGGGTTCAAGATCGCGGCGGTTACTTCTGGAAGGAATCCGAAGTGAACGAGCGTCTCGCGGACGTTATGCTCGAGAACTTCGCGAAGGTCGGCGAACTCGCGGAGCGCCGCAACGTGCCGTTACGGACGGCGGCCTACATGCTCGCGATCGAACGCGTCGTCGCGTCGATGAACACGCGCGGGGTCTACGCGTAGCGTTAGAGATTGCGCAGCGTCGGGCGCATGGCGCGGGGTTTCGCCCAGGCGGCGATCGCGCCGATCGCGGGCGCGAGTTGACCGCCCTCGGTCGTGAGTTCGTAGAGGACGCGAAGCGGCGGCCCCGTCTCGACGCGGCGCGAGATCAGCCCCGCGGCGTCGAGTTCGCGCAGGTGCTGTCCGAGCGTCGTCTCGTCGGTATCGAACGTCGTCGCGAGATCGCCGAAACGCTGAGGTCCGTCGACCAGCGCGTTCAATAACGAAGCGTTTATGCTCGAGCCTACGGCGATGAGATCGTTCATGAAAGGCATGCGATGGTTCCTAGAGCGGTCACATCTTCGACTATCGGGGCAAAAACGCTCGCTTTCTATGCTTTGGCCGGATGTGGTGAGGATCGTCACGCGGCCGCCGCGGATCCTCGCCCGCGAACGAGGCGCAGACCGCTTGCAAGGGCCGCGGCACCGGCGAAACCGGCCGCCGACCAGAGCGCGAGCGGTGCCGCGTGCGCGACGGCGGCCGCCGGGTGCGAACCGCCGACGACGCTCGCGCCGACCGTGCCGAAGAGGATCGCGACGAGCGACGTGCCCACGGTCTGACCGCCGACGCGAAGCGCCGCGAGGAGCGCGGCGGCGCTCGACGTCTTCGCGCGCGGCACCCCGCCGATCAGCTCGCGATTATTGGGCGATTGGAAGAATCCGAATCCGAGACCGCAGAGGATTCCGTGAACGAGAATCGTTCCGCTCGACGCCCCCGGACCGACGAATCCGTACGACGCGAGCCCCACGGCGAACGTGGCGAGTCCGATCGTCGAGAGGACGCCCGCCGAATAACGATCCGAGAGCCGTCCCGCGATCGGCGCGACGAACGCGATCGTCAGCGGCCACGACGTGAGCAAGAGACCCGATTGCAACGGCGTTCGCGCGAGGACTTCCTGAAACGCGAACGGGAGCGCGACGTACGCGAGCCCCTGCGCCACGAACGCCGAGAACGACGCGATCGCGGCGAACGAGAATCGCGACATCGCGAAGAGATCGAGATCGATCATCGGGCGCGGGAGCGCGAACTGCCGTCGCGCGAACCATCCGAGCGCCGCGACGCCCGCGACGATGCGCGCCGCGATCGACCACGGCGCTTCGTCGCGGCCGATGCCGTCGAAGCCCCAGATCGCGAGCGCGAACCCGAGTCCGCTCGCGATCGCGCTCGGCCAATCGAACGGGCTCGGTTGCGGATCGCTCTTCGGGAGCGCGCGATTGAGGGCGAGGTTCGCGAGCCCGAACGGGACGTTGATCGCGAACAGGAACGGCCACGGCGCGATCGCGAGTAAGGATCCGCCGAGCGTCGGGCCCGCGGCCGCGCTCGTCGCGATGACGACCGCGTTCACGCCGAGCGCCCGGCCGAGGTCGGCTCGCGGAAAGACGTCGCGCAAGAGCGCGGGTGCGATCGCCATGATCGCGGCCGCACCGAATCCCTGAACGACCCGTGCCAGGATGAGCGCGACGAGCGAATGCGCGAGCGCGCACAGGAGCGATCCCACGACGAACGTGCCGACGCCGAAGCCGTAGACGCGACGCGCGCCTCGGATGCGCCCGAGCGACGCGAACGCGAAGAGCGACATCGTTATCGCTAACTGAAAACCATTGACGATCCATACGGATGTTGCGACGTCGGCGTGTAAGTCGCGTGCGATGGTGGGAAGCGCGGTATTCGCGATCGATCCGTCGAGCACGGCCATCGCGGTCGCGAGCGCGAGCGCGATATACGCGGTCCTGCGACGTTTCGGCGGCAAGCCGTCGGCTCGTTCCGACTCGCTCGCACGCGTCTCTGAGAGTCGTGCGACCCGTACGTCCTTCAATGGAAACTTGGTAGGGACGCCCCTACTGCCCTTGTGGCCGTCAAGCGGTTAACCTAGCATAACGTTGTCTGCCTCTGGAGGCGCATATGAACGGTTTGGAACCGGCTTGGCAAACTTCGCTCACCGCGCGCGAGCGCGAGGTCGCATCGCTCGCCGCCGCGGGCAAGACCAATAAAGCGATCGCCGCGGAATTGTCCATCTCCGATAAGACGGTCGAAAAGCATCTCAGCCGCGCTTACGTCAAACTCGGCGTCGCGTCGCGTTCGCAACTCCCGCAAGCGCTGCACCCGGTCGGCGGTCCGGCGATCGACGCGACGATCGTCCTGGAAGCCGCGGTCGCGAAAGGCGCGATGTCTACGTAAACGCTTTCTCGGCGTGATACGAGCTTCGCGAGAGCGGGCTCGAGACGACCTGGCGGAAGCCCTTACTCATTCCGATCCGGCGGAGACGTTCGAATTTTTCGGGCGTTACGAACTCCGCGACCTCGAGATGACGCTGTGTGGGTCGGAGGTACTGACCCATCGTGAAGATGTCGACGCCGACGCCGCGCGCGGCATCCATCGTTTCGACGATCTCGTCTTCGCGTTCGCCGAGGCCGAGCATCAACGACGTTTTCGTGAATCGGACGCGGTCGCTGTTCTTCGCGCGTGCGAGCACGCCGAGCGATTGCGCGAACGTCGCGCGTCGGTCGCGGACGGTCGGTTGCAGTCGCTCGACCGTCTCGAGATTGTGCGCGAGCACTTCGGGACGCGCTTCGAGCACGACGTCGAGCGCCTCCGCGTCGCCCGCGAAATCGCCCGTGAGACATTCGACCTTCGCCCCAGGCGAGAGCCGATGGATCGCGCGGACGGTACTCGCGAAGATCGCGGCGCCGCCGTCGGGGAGATCGTCGCGATCGACCGCGGTGAGGACGAGATACGTCCAGCCGAGATCGCGCACGGCTTCGGCGACGCGCTTGGGTTCGAGCCAATCGACCTCGCCCCGCGGGCTCCCGGTTTTCACGTTACAGAAATGACAGCCGCGCGTGCACGTGTCGCCGAGGATCATGATCGTCGCGGTTCCGGCGCCCCAACACTCGCCGATGTTCGGGCACATGGCTTCCTGGCACACCGTGTGGAGGTCGAGCGCCTTCACGTCGCGTTTGAGTCGTTCGTAGTTCTCGCCGTGCGCGAGCGTGACTTTGAGCCACGGCGGCTTCGGCGCGCGCGGCGTATTCGAGTCGATCACGAAGCGACTTCCTCGAGCGCGTCGTCCGTCGCGAACGCGAGCCCGAACGCGCTGCCGAGTTCCTCGAGTAACGCGTCGCGCGACGTCGCGCGAGACGGGGCGCGACGTCTCGCGCGCGATCGACGTGACGCCGAATTCGGGCGTGCCGCACGGCACGATGAGGCGATCGTACGCGAGATCGGTCGAGACGTTGAGCGCGAGGCCGTGGAGCGACGTCATCGCTTTCACCGCGAGACCGACCGCGCAGATCGCGCGCTCGCCGACGTAGACGCCGCGATGCTCCGGGCGCGTGCGCGCGTCGATCTCGAAACGGCGGAGCGTCCGTACGACCGCGAGTTCGAGCGACGAGACGAAGGGCACGATCTCGCGAAAGCGCGCGAGACGGACGATCGGATAGACGACGACCTGACCCGGTCCGTGATAGGTGGCGTCGCCGCCGCGCTCGATCTCGACGACGTCGATGCCGCGCGCGGCGAGCGTTTCGGGCGACGCGACGACGTTCGCGCGGCGCGCGTTGCGGCCGAGCGTGATGACCGGATCGTGTTCGACGACGAGCCACGTATCGGGCGCGTCGCCGCGCGCGACGCGGGCGTGCAACGCGCGTTGCCGCGCGAGCGTTTCGCGATACGGGAGCCGACCGAGATCGACGAGGCGTGTCGTGGCCGTCTACCCCGCGGCGACGGGCGTCTTCGCACCCGTCTTGGGCTTGGGGTTGACGAGATGGATCGCCTTGCCGTGCGCGGCTTCGGCCGCGTCCATGATCGATTCCGTCAGCGTCGGATGCGGGTGCATCGAGAGCGCCACGTCTTCGAGCGTGGAACCCATCTCGAGCGCGATCACGCCCTCGCCGATCAACGATTCGGCCTGCGGCGCGACGATGTGCATGCCGAGGAGCAGATCGGTTTTCGCGTCGGCGACGAGTTTGATGAGGCCGTCGGATTCGTTCATCGTGCGCGCGCGGCCGCTCGCGACGAGCGGAAATTTCCCGATCCGCAACTCGTAACCCGCCGCGATCGCCTCTTCCTCGGAGAGGCCGACGGTCGCGACTTCGGGATCGGTGTAGACGCAGTTCGGCACGGCGATCGGATCGTACGCCGAGGCGCGATCGCCGCCGATCGCTTCCGCCGCGACCACGCCTTCCTTCATCGCCTTGTGCGCGAGGAGCGGCGCCGACGTCACGTCGCCGATCGCGTAGATGTTGGAGACCTTCGTGCGGCGCTGGGCGTCGACCGCGATGAAACCGCGCTCGTCGGTTTCGAGTCCGGCCTTGGCGAGATCGAGACCGTCGGTGACGGGACGGCGACCGACGGCGACGAGCGCCGTTTCGAATTCGCGCGTTTCGTCTTTCCCGCTCGTGTAGTCGCCGTTGAAGATCGCCTTCACGCCCGTCTGGGTCGTTTCGAGCGCGACGATCTTCGTCGAGAGCGCGATCTCGATGCCTTGCTTCTTGAGGATGCGCGCCATCGTTTTCGAGATCTCGAGATCGCTGCCGGAGAGCACGTTCGGCATCATCTCGACGACGAGCACCTTCGCGCCGAGGCGCGTGTACACGGTCGCGAATTCGAGTCCGATCACGCCGCCGCCGACGATCAACATCGTTTTCGGAATCTTCGCGAGCTTCACCGCGTCGTCCGAGTTGATGATCTTCTCGCCGTCGCGCGGCCACGCGCGCACGTCGACGGGCGCGCTCCCGGTCGCGATGACGATGTCCTTCGCTCGGAAGGTTTGCGTCGTGCCGTCGCGGCCTTCGACCGCGACCTCCGTCGACGAGACGAACGACGCGCGGCCGTACGCGAACGTGACGCCGTTGGCCTTGAAGAGTTGGTTCACGCCGCCGACGTTGGCCTTGACGACGGAATCCGTGAAGGCGACGACGCCTTCGCGATCGACTTCGGGCGCCGCGACGCGGAGCCCGATCTTGTCGGCCTCACGGATGTGCCGCGCCACCTCGCCGACGTGGAGGAGCGCTTTCGTCGGGATGCAGCCCCAATTCAGGCACACGCCTCCGACCTCGTCGCGATCGATGCAGACGACGGACTTGCCGAGTTGTCCCAAGCGGATCGCCGCGTGATACCCGCCGGGCCCCGCTCCGATGACGACCGCGTCGACCTGCGTAGCTGCCAAAATGCCCCTCCAAACGTGCCGGATCCGATGATACGCCCTTTCGCGCTTTCGCGCGCCGACCTACCCCGTATGCTCCAGACAACGTTTCGAGCGGCGGGTTTTCGGCTTCAGGGATCCGCTCGTGGTCGTCGTGGTCACTACCACCGAACGCGACGCGCTCGTCGGCCTGAAGGGGGCGACTTGATCGCGATCGGGCGTTCCGGCCGGGACGAGGATCGCATGCGTCCCGGGCGCGCGGTCCGCGGCCGATCGGACGGCCGCGGGCGCGAATGCGAGCGATGCGGGGTGGGCCGCTAGAGCCTCCGAAAGCGAAGGCCGCCACGCGGCGGCTGAAAACGAAATTCCGAGACGCCTCCTCACGACAAAGCCGACCGGAAACCGTCGCGGGACCGCCTCAGCATTGCATCGCGACGACCCCTTGCGCCGGCGCGGGCCGTCGAGCGCGACGGGGCGGACGAAAACCGCGCGGAAGGCGACAATGGCGGGGCGAAGGACCCATCCAATGCGCGACGTTGGGTGGCCCTCGGCGATTCCGGTCGTCGACCGCGAGAGCATCGTTCCGATCTATCAGCAGATCTACGAGGATCTGCGCGAGTCGATCCTCACCGGCACGCTCCCCGAATCGACGCGCCTCCCGCCCGAGCGCGTCCTCGCGGAGCGGCTCGGCGTGAATCGGAGCACGGTCGTCCACGCCTATCGCGAACTCGTCGCCGACGGCCTGATCGAACAGCGCGTCGGCTCGGGTTCGCGCGTGGCGCGTAACGTGGGGCATCCGCCGCGTTCGGCCGAGGTGCCGTGGTGGATCACGCTCCCGCCCTGGCAGGTCGGGTCGTTCCCGCAAGTTCTCGGCGAACTCGCGGCGACGTTCGGCGGCGAGCGGATCTCGTTCGTGCAGGGCGTCCCGCCCGTGGATCCTTCACCGCTGAAAGAACTCGCGAAATCGTTCCAACGCGTCGCGCGCGATCCCGCCTACGTGCTCTCGTACGGCGATTCCGAAGGGCACATGCCGTTACGCGAAGCGATCTCCGCGCGGATGCGCGCGCGCGGCTGCGCGACGACGGCGCGCGACGTGCTCGTGCTCACGGGCTCGACCCAGGGGATCACGCTCGTCGCACAATCGCTCGCGGAACCGGGCGACGAGATCATCGTGGAACAGCCGACGTATCCCGGCGCGCTCCAGATCTTCCAGATCGCGGGCCTCCGCGCGATCCCGGTCCCCGTCGACGAAGACGGGATGCGCGTCGATCACGTCGAGGCGATCCTGCGCACGCGCAAACCGCGTTTCATCTACACGATGCCGTCGCTCCACAATCCGACGGGCGTCACGATGAACGGCGATCGTCGCGACCGGCTCGTGACGCTCGCGCAACGCGCGCGCGTGCCGATCGTCGAGGACGATCCCTACGGCGAGCTCGCGCGCAATCCGGGACCGCCGCTCGTGGCGCGCGCGCCCGACTACGTCGTGTACCTGAGCACGTTCTCGAAAACGATCGCGCCGTCGCTGCGACTCGGGTGGCTCGCCGCGCCGCGGACGATCTTCGAACGACTCCTGTTGCGCAAACAGTCGCAGGACATGGCGACGAGCCTCTACGTGCAGGGCGGCGTCGTCGACTATCTCGCGCGCGACTACGATCGCCACGTCGTGCGTTTGCGCGAAGAGCTGGCGTCGCGCCACGCGATCGCGCGCGAGGCGATCGCCGAGCATTGGCCCAAGACGATGCGCGTGATGGGCGCGGGCGGTTTCTATCTCTGGGCGACGGCGCCACGCGAGATGCGCGCGCGCGCGTTGCTCGACGCCTCCGAGCGCCGCGGCGTGTCGTTTCTCTTCGGCGAGGCGTTTCACGCGGCGACGGGCGGCGATCACAACTTCCGGCTCGCGATCACGACGGTCACGCGCGAACAACTCGTCGACGGGATCGCGCGCATCGGTCGCGCGATCGGACAATCGTCTTCGCGGTGAATCTCGCGGAGGCGTTACTCGCGTGGTTCGCGGAGCGCGGCCGGAGCGCGCTACCGTGGCGGACGGAGCGCACGCCGTATCGCACGGTCGTGAGCGAGTTCATGTTGCAACAGACGCAGGTCGATCGCGTCGTTCCGACGTTCGTACGCTTCGTCGCGACGTGGCCCTCGTTCGAGGCGCTCGCGGCCGCGTCGCGCGCGGACGTCGTGCGCGCGTGGCGAGGACTGGGATACAACTCGCGCGCGATCCGCTTGCACGCGCTCGCGCGCGCCGTCGTCGAGGAACACGGCGGCGCGCTTCCGACGGACGAGGCGGCGCTCCGCTCGCTGCCGGGGATCGGGCCGTATACGGCGCGCGCGATCGCGGCGTTCGCGTTCGACGCCGACGTCGTCGCGATCGATACGAACGTGCGACGGATCGTCCACCGGACGCAACTCGGGCTCGAATGGCCGCCGCTCGCGAACGCGCGCGAGCTCGACGCGGTGGCGGCGCGACTCGTCCCGCGCGGTGCGGGCTACGCGTTCAACTCGGCGCTCATGGATCTCGGCTCGTCGATCTGCACGGCGCGCGCGCCGAAGTGTCTGCTCTGTCCGGTCCGCCACGCGTGCGCGGCCGCGCCGATCGATGCGAGCGCGCTCGCCGCGCGTGCCGCGGCGTTCGCACCGAGTCGCTCGCCGCAAGAACGCCTGCGCTTCGTCGAGACGACGCGGTACGTCCGCGGCCGGATCGTCGATCGTCTGCGCGCGCTCGGGCCGGCGGAGAAGATCTCGCTCCTCGCCCTCCGCGGCGAACTCGAACCCCTCATCGGTTCGTGCGACGCGGAGACGTTCGCGAGGATCGTCGGAACGCTCGCGCGCGACGGAACGATCGCCGCGCAGGACGGCTACGCGAAGCTCGCCGACGGTTGACCGGCCGTCTCGCGCGGTGCGGACGGGGCGTCGGGAGCGCGTGGCGGGAGCGCGCGCGGACCGGTTTGAACCCGAGCGGTCGTGAACGAGCCGAAGATCCCGTTTCCGAAGAAGAAGGTCGCGCGCGCGGTCGCGTTGCGCGAGCTCGAGATCCTCGAAGCGACGTATCCCGAAGCCGTCACGGAATTGCGCTACGACTCGCCGTTCACGTTATTGATCGCCGTCATCCTGAGCGCGCAGTGTACGGACGCGCGCGTGAACCTCACGACGCCGCATCTCTTCGCCGCCTATCCGACGCCGCGCGCGCTCGGCGACGCGTCGCAAGAGGACGTCGAGCGGCTCGTCAAGTCGTGCGGCTTCTTCCGCACGAAAGCGAAGAACGTGATCGCCGCGGCGCGCGCGATCGCGGACGAGCACGGCGGCGAGGTCCCGCGAGATCGCGACGCGCTCGAAGCGTTACCGGGAGTCGGGCGCAAGACGGCGAGCGTCGTCCTCTCGGTCGCCTTCGAAGGCGCCGAGTTCGCCGTCGACACGCACGTCTTTCGCGTGTCGCACCGGCTCGGGCTCACGCTCGGCACGACGCCGCGTGCGGTCGAAGACGACGTGGTGAGGCTCGTGCCGCGCGAGAAAATCCGTCACGCGCATCACTGGTTGATCCTGCACGGCCGCGCGATCTGCAAGGCGCCGACGCCGCTCTGCGCGCGCTGCTCCGTCGCCGAGATCTGTCCGAGCGCGCCGCTCGTCGCGAGCGCCCTCAAATCGAAAGCGATGCCGAAACCCGAGGTGACGCCGAAATCGGCAGCGACACCCAAATCCAAAGCGACGCTAAAATCGGAACCGGTGCCGAAAGCCGGAGCGACGCCGAGAAAAACGACCGCTAAAACCGCATCGGTCCGAGTTCGTCGAGGTGCGGCGGGCGGGGCAACTCCGCGTCCCGCGCGATCGTCTTGAGCAGGACGGTCGGCGTGAGCGCGTCGCCGTAGCCGGCTTCCGTCGAGAGCCGCGAGAGGTTGATGAGCGCGGGCGCCGCGCTCCCGGCGTCGACCTGGTACTCGCCGTCGAGATCGCCGCCGCTCACGACGACGAGTTGACGGACCGCATCGAGGTCGAGCGCGATCCGTTTGTCGCGGAAGCGGAGCCGGATGCGGAGCGGTTTTTCGAGCCGGACGTAACGGACGCCGTCCTTCCCGAGGATCGAGTTGAGGCGTTTCGCGCCGATCGCGAGCGCGTCGCCGAAGGCGGCGAGCACGGTTTGCGCGTCGGCGTCGTCCGCCGGTCCCGGCGCGGGCGTCGCGGAATCGATCGCGCTCTCCACGTCGCGGCGCGCGCGGATCTTCATGGCCATCGCGACGATGGGGTTGGGATTGCGCTCGTCTTCGTCCGCCATACCGACCATTTTACCACCCGTCGGGCGGAAGAGGTGCGGTCGCGCGGGAACCGCGCTCCATCATGGCGGACGAGCGGAATTCTCTCTCGATCGAAACGGACAATCGTACGGTTTCCGTCGCGAATCGGGGCCGTCACGCGGCGCGCATCCCCGATACGATCGAGCGTCAGCGGCTCGAGAAGCAGCGCGGCATCCGCGAAGTCGTGTTCGGCGCGCAGGACGGCGTCCTCACGACGCTCGGGATCGTCAGCGGCGTCGGCGGCGCGATCGCCGATCGCGGCACGATCCTCGTGACGGGCTTTCTCTCGCTCCTCGTCGGCGCGCTCTCGATGGGGGTCGGCGAGTTCGTCGGCGGCCGCGCCGAACGCGAGGTCGTCGCGAACGCGATCGAACTCGAGCGCCGCGAGATGCTCGAGATGCCCGAGGAAGAATTTCAGGAGCAACTCGCCTACTACGCGCTCAAAGGCTTCACCGACGAAGAAGCGCTCATGATCGTGCGCCGCCTGGAGAAGAATCCGGACATCTGGTTGCACGAGATGGTGCGCGACGAGTTCGGCATCGACGTCCGCGAGGCCGAGGGCAAGGGCTTCCGCGCGAGCGGCGCGATGGCGCTCTCGTTTGCGATCGGCGGCGCGCTCCCGGTCTTGCCCTTCGCGTTCGGCATCTCGCTCGCCGTCGCGCCGCTGGTCGCGCTCGGTCTCGCCGCCATCGCGCTCTTCGCGATCGGCTTCGTCGCAGGAAGGCTCGGCGGTCGGGCCCCCGCGCTCAAGGGACTCGAGGTCGTCGGGTGGGGCGCGGCGGTGTTCGCGATCTCGTACGCTGCGGGGAAGTACGTTCCGCCGCTGTTCGGTCACGCGGCCGTCGGCGTCGGCGGATAAAAAAATAGGCGCTTCCCGAAGGTCGCGCCCGTTTAAAATGCGTTAGGAAGACGGCTTCGGGCCTACTTGCCCTTCTTGTGCTTCTTCTTCATCGACATGTGCTTCATCGGCTTCGACGCGGTCTTGTGCATCGAGTGGGCGTGATGGGCCTTGGCGACTTTGGCGGAGTGCACGTGCGAGGTCTTCGCGACGGCCGGGGCCGCGAGGAGAGCCGCCGCGACGAGCGCTGCAAACATCTGCTTCAAATTGATTCCTCCTTTCGAATCGTATTCTGCGACGGTTCTCATTCGAGCCGCCACATTTGAGTCAACGCGGGGGTCGCCGGAAAAGTTCGGGATGCGGCGGGAAATTTTCGCGATCTCCGGCCCCGTGCGCGAGGAGCGTCCTCCTCGTCGCCCGCGCGAGCGTCGCGCCGCGCCCGGCCGCGCGGGATACGCTCCATCGAGCCGCGTCGTCACGCGGCGATTCGCGCGCGCGTTCTCGGCTCGACGCACGATTCGTTCGAGGAGGCGCGCATGTCCGATCCGAGCCAGACGACGATCGACTTCGGGACCGTTCGGTTCTGGTCGTGGGTCGCGGCGATCGTCGCATCGCTCGCCATCGCGGGGATCGTCGCCCGCGCGCGCGCGAACGCGCGGGCG
>CAZZXB010000093.1:4259-12197 GCA_964658025.1 uncultured Janthinobacterium sp. | reverse complement strand
TAGACCCACGACCATTTAGCAAACGGTTGGTTTCAGCCACTCACCCATCCCTCCGGGCACAGCCGAGCTTTTTTGGCGCGGCGGGCGAGCGGACCCTTTTCGCGCTCGCGTGCGCGCGATGATCGCGGCGATCGCGGCGGGCGGGCGCGCCGACGAGTCGTTCGCGCGTGCGATCGGGACGGAGATCAAAGCGCTCGCACCGTTCGGCGGCGCGACGTTGCTCGACGTCTCGATCGACGCGGCGCGGGGCGCGGGCGCGCGACGGATCGTCCTCGTCGGCGACGCGACGGTGCGCGCGCACGCGGGCGATCGCGTGGACGACGTGCTCGACGCATCGCCCGACGGTCGGGAGAATCTCGTCGCCGCACTGCGCGCCGCCGAACCGCACGAGGCACTCCTCTTCCTCGCGAGCGACCTCCCGTTCGCGCGCGCGGAGGACGTCGCGGCGTTCGTCGCGGCGGCGAGCGGATCCGACGTCGCGCTCCCGCTCGCGACCGCCGCGGCGTACGACGCCGCGTTTCCGGGCGCCGCGCCGCACGTCACGCGCGTCGGTCGCGAACGCGTCGCGAACGGTAGCGTCGCGTACTTCGCACCCGGCGCGGCGCGCCGCGCGGAAGGGGTCGCGGGACGCCTGTTCGAGGCGCGCAAGAGCCTGTGGGGCATGGCATCGCTGCTCGGACCGGCACTGCTCGTCCGGTTCGCGCTCGGAGCGCTGCGCGTCGCGGACATCGAACGGCGCGCGAACGCGCATTTCGGGCTCGACGCGCGTGCCGTCCGCGACGCCGCGCCCGGCCTCTGCTACGACGTCGATACGCTCGACGATTATCGGTATGCGCTCGCCCGCGCCGCGCGTTAGCGCCGCGCGCATCTGCGCGCTCAACGCCGGCCTGCAATTCGTGTGGGGCGCGATCCTCGCCGTGTCGCTCCAGGAGCGCGCGATCGCGCTCGGCGGGAACGCCGCGCTCGCCGACTACGCGCGCGTCGCCGCGGCGGGAGCGCTCGTCGCGACGATCGTGCAACTCGCGGCGGGCGTGCTCTCCGATCGCGCGGTCGCGCGCGGCGGATCGCGGGCGCCGTTCTACGCGACGGGCGTCGCGCTCGCGCTTCCGGCGCTCGGATGGTTCTACGCCGCGCGCTCGTTCGCCGAACTCGTCGCCGCATTTCTCGCACTCGAAGTCGCGATGAACGTCTGCGCGGGTCCGTATCAGGCGATCATCCCCGATCGCATCCCGCCCGCCCGACGCGGACGCGCGTCGGCCTGGATGAGCGCGTATCAATCGATCGGCAACGCCTGCGGTCTCGTCCTCGCCGGATTCGCGCACGATCTCGCGCTCGTCGCGGCGAGCCTCGGCATCGGACTCGGCGGAACCTACGTCGTCACGCAGCTCGGCTCGCGCGGCGGCGCGATCCGCTCGCCGGAACGCGGCGCGCGCTTCGACGCGCGGACGGCGCTCCGCGGCTCGCTCGGCACGTTACTCGTCTCGCGCGGTCTCGTCAACGTCGGCTTCTTCACGCTGCTCGGCTTCTTGTTGTTCTTCGTCCGCGACGCGCTCGGCGTGCGCGGTCCGGCGCTCGAAACGCAAACCGCGCTCGTCTTTCTCACCTTCACGCTCTCGGCCGTCGTCGGCGCGATCGCCTCGGCCGCGGCGACCGATCGGTACGACAAACGTGCCGTCGTCACGGTCGCCGTCGCCGTCATCGCGCTCGCGCTCGCCGCGCTCGCGAGCGCGCGTTCGTTGCCGCCCGCCTATGCCGCGGCCGCACTCGCGGGCGCGGCGTGGGGCGCGTTCGTCACGGCCGACTGGGCGATCGCCTCCGCACTCCTTCCGCCCGGCGGGATGGCGACCGCGATGGGCGTCTGGAACGTCGCGACGACGTTGCCGCAGACGATCGCGCCGCTCCTTGCGGGCGCGCTCGTCGCGTCGATCGGACCCGCGCGCGCGGCGACGGGCGTGCGCGCGGTCGTCGTCCTCGCGCTCGTCGAATTCGCGTTAGGCGGAGCCGCGATCTGGCGTCTTCCGCGGCTCCCGCGCGTCGAGCAACGCGACGATGCGATCGGCGACGGCGTACGCCGCACGCGGCCGACGTAACGCGTCGACCGCCTCCTGCGCCGAACGACGTCGCTCGGAGGACGCGAGAAATTCTCCGACCGCGGCCGAGATCTCGGCTTCGTCGGTCGCGTGGATCGCGGCGCCGTGATCGATGAGATAGCGCGTGTTCCGTCGTTCTTGTCCCGGGAGCGGTTTCACGAGAATCATCGGCAAACGCGCCGCGAGCGCTTCCGACGACGTCAGTCCGCCCGGCTTCGAAAGCAAGACGTCGCTCGCGTGCATGTAGTCGAAGACGTTGTCGACGAACCCGAAGACGCGCAGCGGATACGGCGTTCGTTCCGCGGCGGCGAGGACGCGACGCTCGAGCCCGCGATTGCGTCCGACGATCACGGCCGCCGCGAGCGGGACGGGGACGCGCGCGAGCGCGCGCATGATCCGATCGAGCGGACCGATTCCGACGCCGCCGCCCATGATCAAGACGAGCGGACGATCCCGCGGGAGATCGAGTTCGCGGCGGAGCTCGTCGCGCTCGAGACGCGGCCGCGCGAAGCGCGGATCGACCGGAATCCCCGAGTAGACGATCCGCTCGCGCGCGACGCCGCGCGCGACGAGCGCGTCGCACATCTCGCGCGTCGTCGCGGCGTAGGCGTCGACGTTCGCGTAGATCCAGAACGGATGCACCACGAAATCCGTCACGATCCCGACGACGGGGAGCGTCGCGTCGAATTGTCGCTTGTATTCCGACATCACGCCGCACGGAAAGGCGTGCGTGCAGACGACGAGATCGGGCTTCGTCCGATCGACGTACCGTCGCAGGTTCGCGGCGGTGAAGCGGCTGACGAGTTGTCGCCCCTTCGGTACGTGCGTCGCGCGTTCGGCGCGATCGTAGATGAAGCTATAGAGTTGCGGCACGGTTTTGACCATGCCGATGTAGCCGTCGGCGACGACCTTGGAAAAGATGCTCGCGGCATACGCATACGAGTCGACCGTCTCCGTGACGATCGTCGGATCGCGTTCCAGGAGCGCCGCGCGGACGGCGGCCGCGGCCGCCGTGTGTCCGACGCCGACCGCCGCCGAAAGGAAGAGGACGCGTCGCGGCGTTCGCGGCGGGCTCAGCTCTCCTCGGGCGCCGACTCTTCGGCGAGCACGAAAAAGTCGTCGAGGATCTCTTGCGCGAGCGCGTCGTCGCGAAGGAGTTCGCCGTTCTCGTCGGTGACGACGAATTCGTCCGCGGCTTCGCTGTACGCGACCGCGAACGCGTGGTGCTCCTCGTCTTCCACGAGACCCACCACTTCGAATTCGTACTTCTTGCCGTCGGTCGTTTCGATCACGAGCGTGTCGCGCAGTTCGACCTTGCCCTCCGGGGGATTCGCGCCGTTCCGATCGTCGATGATGTCCTCCTCCGGCCTACCGCCGTCAGCGCAGATAACGCGCGACGTTGGCATTATGTTCGGCTAGCGTTCGTGCGAATGCGTGATGCCCATTCCCTTTATATACGTAGTAGAGGTACGCGGAGGGCTGCGGATGGAGCGCCGCGAGCAACGACGGCAAGCCGGGATTCGCGATCGGCGTCGGCGGGAGCCCGACGTGTCGGTAGGTATTGTACGGCGATTCGCGCGCGACGTCGCGCGACGTCAGGACGGACTCGTGCGCGGACAAACCGTATTCGAGCGTCGCGTCGACCTGTAACGGCATCCCGCGCGCGAGCCGGTTGTAGTACACGCCCGCCATCACGGGTCGTTCCGTATCGGACTTCGCTTCGCGTTCGACGAGCGATGCGACGGTCACGACCTGCGGGATGGTGAGGCCGAGCCGCGCGGCGTCGGCGGCGGCGCCGCGCGGTAACGCCGCGAGGAACCGTCGCGTCATCATCGTCGCGACGTCGTCCGGCGTCGCGTGCGCCGGCACGAGGTAGGTGTCGGGAAAGAGGTAGCCCTCGAGCGACGGCGTCGCGACGCGACCGAAACGGAGCGATCCGCGGCGCAACGTCCGCGCGAGATCGCCGTTCGTGCCGATCCCGCGTTTCGCGAACGTCCGCGCGATCTCGGTCGTCGTGAAGCCTTCGGGGATCGTCACCCAACGCGCGGTTTGGCCCGTCCCCGAGACGAGTTGGCCGAGGATCTGACTCGCCGACTCGTGCGCGTCGATCGCGTACTCGCCCGCCTCGATCGCGTTACGCTCGCCCCGGATGCGCGCGAGCACCTCGAAGGCGAGCGCGGACGTGATGACGCGATCTTTCTCGAGCGAGACCGCGACGTCGTGCCCGGTCGCGCCGCGCGGTACGACGACGGTCGTGGGATCGGTCGGAAACGTACGGTCCCAGCCGACGACGTCGCCGAACCACAGGAGCGACGTCGCGACCGCGAGCGTCCCCGCCAAGAGACCGAGCGCGAGCGTGCGTCTCACGACGTACGGAACTTTCGTCGCGCGATCCAACTCTCGAGGATGAGCGCCGCGGCGAGTTGGTCGACGACGCGCTTGCGCGCCTTACGCGAGACGTCCGCCGCGACGAGCGTCTTCGTCACCTGCGCGGTCGTGAGCCGTTCGTCCACGCGCTCGATCGTGCCGGCGAACGTTTTCGCGAGCGATGCGACGAACGCGTCCATCTTCCGCGCCGCGATGCCGCGCTCGCCCGAGAGCGCGATCGGATCGCCGACGACGATCGTCGTCGCCGCGTACTCCGCCGCGATCTCGACGATATCGGCGAGATCGCGCGCGAGCGACGTGCGATCGAGCGTGCGGAGCGGCAGGGCGAACGTCTCGCTCGGATCGCTCACCGCGAGACCGATGCGACGTTCGCCGACGTCGAGGGCCAAAATCATGCGTGGGCGAGATCCTCGAGCATGCGCGACGATTTCGGACGACGACCGAGATGCCATGCCGTGAACGCGTCGACCGCGCGTGCCGCGGGCATCGTCGCGCGCAGGACCGGTCGCACGTCGCCGCCGCGTTCGGCGCCGAGACCGCGAAAGTTCGCGACGTCGCCCGGTGCGAGCGAGAGCGCGTCGGCACGATGCGGCCGACAGGCCGCGCACGCGAGACCGCCCGCTTCGAGATCGGCGTACGCTTCGATCTCCACGAACGCGCGATCGCAACGCACGCAGGCGCCGGAGGCGGGCCCGATGCCGAGCGCGCCGAGCAAGAGCAATTGGAAGCGCGGGAGGAGCGTCGTCGGATCGGTCTGGCCGCCGAGCGCCTCGAGCGCGCCGCGCACGAGACCGTAGATCTCGGGGACGGCGAGGTCGATCTCGCAGAACGCGTCGACGAGTTCGAGGATCACGTGTGCGGTCGCGAACGCGGCGGGATCGACGATCGTCGTCCAATTCGCGCGCACGAGTTCGGCGTCGACGATCACGTCGAGATTGCGACCGCGATGGAGCCCGAGCGTCGCCTCGTTCGCGAATTCGAGTCGTCCCGCGAGCCGACTCCCGCGTCGGCGCACGCCTTTCGCGATCGCGTCGAGCTTCCCGCGTTCGACGGTCAGGAGCGTGAAGATCCTGTCGGCCTCGCCGAGATTGCGACCGCGCAGGACGATCGCGTCGGATTTGTACGCGCGCTCGCGACCGTTCACGAGAGCTCGAACGCGGCGGGCAGGAGCACGTCGAGCGTGGTCGAGGCGCTGCCGCCCGGCGTCGTGTACGTCAGCGGCAACGCCGCCGCGAATTCGGCGAGGACCTGGCGACACGCGCCGCAGGGAGCCGTCGTCGCGCGCTCGGGACCCGCGACCGCGAGCGCGGAAAAGGCCGTGCGCCCCGATGCGACCGCGGCGAAGAGCGCCGTGCGCTCCGCGCACATCGAAAGACCGTACGACGCGTTCTCGACGTTCGCGCCCGTGACGATCGTGCCGTCCGAACACCGCAGCGCCGCGCCGACGGCGTAGCGCGAATACGGCGCGTACGCGCGATCGCGCGCGTCGCGCGCGCGGGCGAGTAAGTCCTCAGACGCGTTCGGCATCGAATTCCACGTTCGCGAGCGCCGCGTCGTCGGGCGTCGTGAGCCCGATCTTGAAGATCCGGACGCTGAGGATCCGTCGCCCGCGCGTCCGATCGATCTGCACGCGGACGCCGGGCGCCGCTTCGATCTCTTCGCCTTCGTGCGGCAGATGTCCGAAGAGGCCGACCGTGAGACCGCCGATCGTCTCGAAATCTTCGTGCGGGAGGTGTAGGCCCAGACGCGCGTTGACGTCTTCGATGTTCGTCCCCGCATCGACGATCGCTTCGTCGATCGAGACGAGCCGGATCTTCTCTTCCTCGCCCTCGTCGTGTTCGTCGCGGATCTCGCCGACGATCTCTTCGAGTAAGTCTTCCATCGTCACGAGACCCGCAGTCCCGCCGTATTCGTCGACGACGATCGCGAGCGAGGTCTTCCCGCGCTGCATCTCGCGCAGGAGCTCCGAGACGCGTTTCGTTTCCGGAACGAGCGTGATCGGTCGCATGAGCGCGCGGATCGGCGTCTGCGCGAGCGTGCCGTCGGAGAGCGCGATGAGTAATTCGCGATCGTGAACGACGCCGATGACGTTATCGATCGTCGTCTCGTAGACGGGGAGCTTCGAATAACCTTCGGCGATGACGAGATCGAGCGCGCGCCGCGCCGACGCCGTGACGTCGATCGAGACCATATCGGGGCGCGGCGTCATGACCTCGCGCACGATCGTGTCGCCGAACTGGATGATCGAGTGGATCATCTGGCGTTCTTCTTCTTCGAGCACGTTCTGTTCGGCACCGACGTTGACGATGTTGCGGATATCGTCTTCGGTCACGAACGGACCCAATTTCGGCTCGATGCCGAGCAGACGCACCATGAGGTTCGTGAAGCCGAGAAAGGCCAGCGTGATCGGCGTGAGGATCCAGGCGACGCGCGCGACCGCGGGTGCGAGCCGCACGGCCCACCGCTCGTTGTTCGCGACGGCGATCGTCTTGGGCATGATCTCGCCGAACGCGAGCAAGAGGACGGTCATGACCGCGGTCGACACGATTGCGGGATCCGGCACGGCGGACTGCACGAAGAGCACCGTCGCGAGCGAGTCCGCCGCGAGGAGCACGATCGTGTTTCCGATGAGGATCGCCGTGAGGAAGCGGTTGCGATCTTCGAGCAGGCGCTGGACGATCGGCGCGCCCCGGACGCCGCGCTCGACCATGCCGCGAACGTGGATCCGCGAGATCGACACGAGCGCCGCTTCGGAGCCCGAAAAAAACGCCGCGCCGGCGATCAGGGCGATGAGGGCGAATATCTGCGGCGCGTGCCGCCCGACGACGTCGGCGCTCACGCGAGCCCCGGCTGCGACATGACGCCTCGTGGAGGGGGGTCGGTACTCAAATTGGCGCCATTATAGCACACGCCGAAAACGAGCCCCGCCGCTTCACGTCCGCACCAGGAGAAAGATCCCGAACGTCAGGGCCGTTCCGAGAAGCGCGCCCGCGAGCACCTCGCGGGCGCTGTGGATCCCGCCCTCGATCCGGCTCTGGCTCACGAGGAAGGCGAGGAAGTACGCGAGGAGCGCGACGACGAGCGTTCCGCCGAGGTGCGCGATCGACGTCGCCCCCGCGAACGCGAGCGCGGCGTGCCCCGAAACCGCGCCGCCCTGGAGCGGCGAACCCCGCCTGCCGGCGAGGGCTTTCGCGAAGATCGTCGCGACCCCGACCACCGCGAGGACGACGACGACTTCGTTGCGCGGCACCTCCGTGAGCGCGTGCGACACGCGCGCGCCCGCGGCCGTGACGCCCTCGTAGAAGGCGAGGTAGCCGACGATCGCCGCGCCCATCGAGACGACGAGCACCGCGCCCGCCGCCGCGTCCTTCGCGATCTTGGCGAGCGGATGGTGCGCGACCGTCATGAGATCGACGACCGCCTCGATCGCCGTATTGACGAGCTCGAGCGCGATGACGAC
>CAZZXB010000093.1:0-4249 GCA_964658025.1 uncultured Janthinobacterium sp. | reverse complement strand
TCGCCACGATGACGACATGGCCCACGATCTGCACGACGACGATCGCGATGACGACGACCGCGACGTAGACGCGTTCGAGGCGCAGGTAGAGCGTCGCGACGAGCGCGAGCGCCGCCGCGACGAAGTGGATCCGCAGATTGCGCTGCGTCCGCACGGCGTAGAGTATCCCTTGGAACGCGTAATCGAACGACGCCCAGAAGCGGTTGTCGTGGACGCGTTTGACGCTCGGCGGAAGGCGCGCGGGCTGCATGGCTCCGGGTGCACTTCGTCCGCCGCCCGCTCCGGCCCGCTCCTTATGTTTTCTTAATGTCGGCGTCGTAGCATGGGCGCTCATGGTGCATCCGTTTCTCGTCCGCCTCTGGGCCGCGGCCGTCCTCGCGTGTCTGCCGCTCGCGACGCTCGGCGTCTCCGGGCATACGCCGGACGGTCGGGGGATCGCGCCCGCCGGCTTCACGATCCCGGTCGAGAGCTTCGCCTCCGCGATGACGCTCTCGCCCGACGGTCGCTTTCTCGCGGTGCTCTCGCCCGACGCGGGCGCGGTCGACGTCTTGGACTCGCGCGAATCCGTCCTCGTCCAGCGGCTCGTCGTCCCGCACGCGAGCGCGCTGACCTGGACGGCCGACGGACTCTACGTCGCGCGCGGCTATCTCGGGAGGATCGCGCGTTTCGGGGACGGCGCGGGGACGGGTTCGGCCGGGAAAGCGAAGCTCGCCGGACTCGTCGCGCGCGACGAACTCGACGTCGGCGTCGGCCTCGTCGACGGGATCGCGGAGGATCCGGCGACGCATCGCATCGCGCTCGCGCGAACGGCCGAGAAGCGCGTCGAACTCCTCGACGATGCGACGGGCAGAGCGCTCGCGACGCTGACCGCGACGGGCGAACCGTTTTCGGTCGGATTCGCCGCGAACGATACGCTCGTCGCGACGCTCTACGATTCCGATCACGTCGACGCGTGGCGCGACGCGAGGGGCGATGCGGTCCGTATTCCGACGGGGCCGCATCCGACGCAATTACTCGTCGACGGTGCGTTCGTCTTCGTCGCGAACGCGGACGGCCACGACGTCGTCTCGATCGATGCGGCGCGCATGGCCGTCGTCGCGCATTACGATCTCGGCGTCGGACCCGATCCCGCGCCCGGACAGACGCCTTCCGCGATGGTGCTCTCGAGCGACGATCGCACGCTCTTCGTCGCGGAATCGGGATTCAACGACGTCGCGGTCGTCGATCTCGGCGCGCGGCGCGTCGTCGCGCGCATTCCGACGGGTTGGTATCCGACGGCGCTCGCGTTCGCGAGTCGACCGACCGTCGGCAAGAAAGACGGCCGCGCGAAAGCGCAACTCTGGATCGCGAGCGCGAAGGGACTCGGGTCGCAACCCGATCCCGGCGGCGAGTGGGACGGCACGTACGCGGGGCTCGTCCAACACGTCGTCGTGGAACCGCGGCTCTTTCCCGCGTGGACGGCGACCGTCGCCGCGCACGACCGCTTCTCGGTGATGAGCGGTGCGACGAAGCTCGCGCCCGCGCGGATGCCGCCGATCGAACACGTCGTGTTCGTCGTGCGCGAGAACAAACAGTTCGACGAAGAGTTCGGCGACGAACCGGGCGCCGACGCCGATCCCGATCTCGTGTTGTACGGCCGCACGTACACGCCGAACGCGCACGAACTCGCGGAGACGTACACGCTCTTCGACGACTTCATGGGCAACGGCGAGGCGAGCATCTACGGTCACGCGTGGACGACGCAGGGGATCGCGAACGACTACCACGAGCGCAACGCGCACACGCGCGACGAAACGACCGAGGGGCTCGCGTCGCGCGTGCCGTGGTCGATCTGGCCGTACGCGATCGCGGGCGAGGACACCGTGACGGAAGCGACGATGGATTTCGATTGGTTCCGAAACCTCGACGCGCTCCCGCAGGGTCCGCGGATGAACGTCTCCGGTATCTTCGGTCCGCGCGGCGAACTGATCGACGCGCTCGCGCGCAAGCACGTCCCATTCCGCGTCTACGGCGAGCAGATGACGATGCGTCCCGACGGCACGATCGATCCCGAGCTCGTCGCGCACGCCGATCGCGACTATCCGGGCGCCCACATCGATTTCGGCGTCCTCGATACCGTCCGCGCCGGACTCTTCCTCGACGACGTCGCGAAACACGGGCTCGCCGCGTATTCCTACGTCACCTTACCGACCGATCACACGACCGGAACCGACCCCGGTTTCTACACGCCGCGATCGTACGTCGCGAGTAACGACGTCGCGCTCGGCGAGATCGTCGCCGGCCTCTCGAAACGCCCGGATTGGAAGAACACGATCGTCTTCACGACGACCGACGATCCGCAGGGCACGGGCGACCACGTCGACGCGCACCGCATGCCCGCGATCGCGATCGGACCGTACGTACGACGCGGTTTCGTCGATCATTCGGCGTATTCGATCCCGTCGTTCTTACGGACGGTCGAGTTGATTTTCGGCGTCGAACCGCTCACGATCTTCGACGCGGCAGCGCCGCCGATGTTCGATGCGTTCGGCACCCGGCCGAACGTGACGCGCTACACGGCGCTTCCATCGAACTTCCCGATCGAGAAGAATCCCGGCAAACCGACGCAGACCTCGTTCGATCTCGACGGCCCGAATTCGCGCGAGATACCGGCTCAAGAGTGGGCTTCGATCAAGGGGTCGCGCTCGCTCGCGCTGCACGAACGGTACCTCCATCGGCTCGGCGGAGCGACGATCGCCGTCGATGGGGACGACGAACGCTAAACGCCGGGCGAACCCGAACTCATCGATCGTACGGCCACGCAAGGCCGATCGCCGTGGCGAGGCGGCGTTCTTCTCGAAGCATGCGCCCGCGTTCGCGGGGATCTTCGTGATCGTGGCCGAGGAGATGTGCGACGGCGTGAACCAGTAAGCGGTCGATCTCGCGTTCGAGCGTCGCGCCGTAGTCCGCGGCCTGGCGGACGGCGACGTCGACGCTGATGATCACGTCGCCGATGAGGAGTTCGGGCTCGCCCGGCCGCGGCGACTTCGGGACCGCGAACGGATCGAAGAGCGGGAAGCTCAAGACGTCGGTCGTGCGATCCTTGCCGCGGTGCTCGCGATTGATCCGACGCATCGCCGCGTCGCCGACGAACGTGAGCGAGAGCGTCGCGTTCGGACGGCCCGTCGCGGCGAGTAACTTCGCCGCCGTGCGTTCGTACCGACGGAGCGCGATGCGGTGCTTGCGCGTCGTGTTGCGCGCGTAGATCACACGCGCTTGGCGTCGGCCTCGGCGTACGCGCGCACGATCCGGCCGACGAGCGGATGGCGGACGATATCGCCTTCGGCGAACTCGACGATGCCGATCTCGGGGATCCCCGCGAAGAGCAGCGGCACGTCGACGAGTCCGGAGCGGACGCCGCGCGGGAGATCGATCTGCGTCACGTCGCCGTTGACGATCATCTTGGAATTCGCGCCGAGTCGCGTGAGGAACATCTTGAGTTGTTCGCGCGTCGCGTTCTGCGCTTCGTCGAGGATGATGAACGCGTCCGAGAGCGTTCTCCCGCGCATGTACGCGAGCGGCGCGACCTCGATCGTGCCCCGTTCGATGAACCGCCCCGAGACGCCGTCGTCGAGGAGTTCGCCGAGCGCGTCGTAGAGCGGCCGCAGATACGGATCGACCTTCTCTTTGAGATCGCCCGGCAGAAAGCCGAGTTTCTCGCCCGCTTCGACGGCCGGCCGCGTGAGCACGATCTTCGCGACTTCGCGATTGCGCAGCGCGCGGACGGCCATGACGGTCGCGAGAAACGTTTTGCCCGTTCCGGCGGGGCCGATGCCGAACGTCAACGTGTTCGCTTCGATCGCGTCGGTGAAACGGCGCTGACCCTCGGTCTTGGGCCGGATGTCTTTGCCGCGCTGGGTCGTGTAGAGCGTTTTCGGATGCGTCGCCGTCGTGGCCGCGCCGGCGAGCGTTTCGCGGGCGGCGAGGGCGACGTCGTCGGGCGTGAGGTGCGCGCCGCCGCTCGCGGCCTCGCGCATCCGGCCGAGGATCCGTTCCGCGGACGCGACGGCGTCGGGCGATCCGGAGACGCGGAGTCTTTCGCCGTCGACGCTGACGACGACCGGCACGAGTCCCTCGAGCGCGGTGAGGTTCCGGTCGAGATGCCCGCAAAAATCGAGCGGATCCCGAACGCCGGTCAGCTCGAAGGTCCGTTCCGCACGTACGTCAGCCAGAGAAGCGCGTTCCCGTCACGGTCGTATCAAGGCAGGCG
>CAZZXB010000092.1:10311-12326 GCA_964658025.1 uncultured Janthinobacterium sp. | reverse complement strand
CATGCCGCGATCTTCGTTTCGCATGCCGCGATCTTCGCGCGCCGCCGTCCCGCGAGCGTCCCGCAACCGACCCTCGCGCCGCCTCATCGCGAGCGCAGGCGAGGTCCGAGGAATTTACGCAGATCGGCGAGCGGGATGCCGAATCCGATCGCCTTCTCCTCGTCGAAACGGGAGTCGGCGAGCGCGAGCACGTCGCCCGAACGCGCGTCGTACACGGGGCCGCCGCTCTCGCCCGGGATGATCGGCAGGTCGAGTTCGATCGCGTCGCGTCGCACGCTCGACACGCGACCGGCGAAGACCGATGGTTTGGTCCCTAACTTCTCGTCGTCGAAGGCGTCCGGAACGGGGAAGCCCGTCACGCCGACGGGGAGGCCCGGTTCGTAATCGCCGCCCGGCGCGAGCCGCGCGACCGGGAGCTCCGGGGTCGCGACGGCGACGAGCGCGAGATCCTCGTTCGTGTCGTACGATTCGACGCGCGCGCGGACCGGATGCTCGCCGCGCGGCGACGCGCGGAGATCGCGCGCGTCCTGCACGACGTGCTGCGCCGTGAGGATCTGCGAGCCCCACGCGCCGCTCGCGACGACGACGCCGCTCCCGTAGGCATCGTCGAACTCGCCCTTGCGTTTGGGATCGTCGCTCGGGAGCTTCATCGTGAAGAGCACGACGCTCCGTTCGATGCGACGCGTCGCGAGCACGAACGGATCGGTCGTCGCGGTCGGCGAGCCCGCCGTCGCGGCCGCCGGCGCTCGCGGGTCGGCCGACGTCCGCGCGCACCCGACGAACGCGCAGGCCGCGGCGAGCGCGCATGCCGTCGCGAAGCGTTCGAACCCGCGCGACCTCACGCGTGCGCGACGCTCGCGTCGAGGCACGCGACGATCGCTTCGCGCAACGCCCCCAAACCCGCACCCGTGCTCGCGCTCACCGAGATCGCCCCCGGCGGCAACGGCGGCGCGTCCGGGCCGCGGGCGTCGCTCTTGTTGAAGGCGAGGATCGTGGGCTTGCCGTCGAGTTCGAGCTCGCGCAAGATCGTCTCGACGCTCTCTTTCTGGCGCGGCCAATCCGGATTCGCACCGTCGAGGACGTGGACGAGCACCGTCGCTTCGGCGAGTTCCTCGAGCGTGGCCCGGAACGCCGCGACGAGTTCCTTGGGGAGTTCGGTGATGAAGCCGACGGTGTCGGCGAGACGCACGAAGCGCTCGGGTCCGAGATACACGCGACGGAGCGTCGGATCGAGCGTCGCGAACGGTTGGTTCGCGACGAACGCGCCGTCCGTCCCCGCGTGCGAGAGCCGGTTCAGTAACGACGACTTCCCGACGTTCGTGTAGCCGACCAGCGCCACGAGCGGCGTCCCGCCGCCGGGCGTCCGGCGCGTGGAGCGCGAGCGCCGGACGTCGTCGAGTTGGCCGCGTAACAGCGAGACGCGCGCGGAGATGCGACGCCGATCGACCTCGAGCTTCGTCTCGCCCGGACCGCGCGTCCCGACGCCGCCGCCGAGTCGCGAGAGCGCGGTGTCGGAACCGATGAGGTTCGCCTGCCGGAAGCGCAGTTGCGCGAGCTCGACCTGGAGTTGCCCTTCGCGACTGCGCGCGCGCTGCGCGAAGATGTCGAGAATGACCATCGTCCGATCGACGATCGGGAGCGGCACGATCTTCTCGAGATTCGTGCGCTGGCGCGGTCGCAGATCGTTGAACACGAAAACTTTCGTCGCCGCCGTCTCTTCCGCGGCGGCGACGATCTCGGCCGCCTTCCCGGAGCCGACGAGCGTCGCCGGATCGACGTGCGCCATCCGCTGCACGACGCGGCCGACGACGGTCGCGCCCGCGGCCTCGATCAACGCCTCGTACTCGGCGAGCTCGGGTTCGAGCGGGCGCTTGGGATCCTTGAGATCCACCGCGACGACGAGCGCGCGCTCGACCGGCGGAGCGGACGGATGGCTAACGCGCGGCAGGGCGGCCTCGGAAGAAAACGGTCACGGAGTGCCATTCGCCGCGGCGACGCCCGGCTCAGTGCGGACG
>CAZZXB010000092.1:0-10211 GCA_964658025.1 uncultured Janthinobacterium sp. | reverse complement strand
CGAGAACGTAGACGCGCTTCTCGCGCACGGCGCGCAGCGCGCTCCACGGCGCGCGATCGAGGACGCTCGCGATCCCGCTCTGCGCGTCCGCGACGATCGCGTCCGGTTGCGCGGCGACGAGCGATTCCGCGTCGTAACGCGCGTACGCGCCGTCCACGCGCGCGGCGTTGCGCGCGCCCGCGAGCTCGAGGAGTCGCGCGATGTAGGAGCGGTCGCCGACCGTGTAGATCGGCGCGACGCCGAGGACGACGAACGTACGCGGACGCGGTCCGCGCGGTACCGTCTTCACGAGACGCGCCGTGGTCGCGCGCAAACCGCGGATCAGCGCGGTCGCATTCCGGCGCTCGCCGACGAGCGTTCCGAGACGGTCGAGCGTGCGGTACACGTCGTCGAGCGTATCGTCCGCGAGCAGTTCGACGCGGATCCCCGCTCGGCGAACGCCGGCCGCAAGCGCCGCCTGCATCGGCAAGCCGACGACGAGATCCGGGTGGAGCCGGACGATCCGCTCCGTGTCGATCGACGCGAACGTCGCGACGACGGGGAGCCGCCGCGCGGCGCTCGGATAATCGGCGAACTGCGAGACGCCGACGACGCGCGCGCCCGCGCCGATCGCGAAGAGATCCTCGGTGAGCGAGGGGATGAGCGAGACGATCCGTCGCGGCCCGGCAGGCGGCCCCGGCGCCGCGGTATTCGCGTCGGCGGGGCGAACGCCCGAGCGAGATACGACGAGTGCGAATGCGAGAACGAGGATCGGCGAGAGGCGGCGCACGCTGCTCCGTACGACGACGGACGGCACCGAACCCGGGCTCGGCGTTCGTACCCGCGCGACCTCGTGCGGGGATCGCGAGCGTGCCGGTCGCCGACGCGTCGACACACGACCAGGACGCGCGCGCGCCCGGACGTAAGCGACTCGCGTGATCCGCTTTGCGTCCCTCGGAGCGGCGCTCGTCTGCGCGCTCGCGATCGGAACGTTCGTCGGCGGTTCGTGGCTCGCACCGCCCGCGGTGCTCTCCGCGCTCGCCCATCCGTACGCGTCGGGCGATGCCGCGACGATCGTCTGGTCGCTACGGCTTCCGCGCGTCGCGATCGCGGCGTGCGTCGGCGCGGCGCTCGCGCTCGCGGGACTCGTCCTCCAAACGCTCTTGCGCAATCCGCTCGTCGATCCGTTTCTCACGGGCGTGAGTTCCGGCGCGGGGGCCGCGATCGCGTTCGCCGTGCTCGCGGGCGTCGCGGCGCCGCTCGTCCCCGCATTGGGTTTCGCGGCCGGCATCGCGACGGCGCTCGCGGTCGCCGCGATCGCGCGGCGCGGCGGGGGGATCGATGCGGAACGTTTGATCCTCGCGGGCGTCTCGCTTTCCGCGCTCTTCTCCGCGCTCGTGACGCTCGTGCTCCTCGGCATCGGACGGACGAACGGCGACGCGATCCTCGCGTGGCTCGCGGGCTCGGTCGGTACGCGCGGCTGGAGCGATCTCGGCTGGGCCGCACCGTATCTCGTGGCGGGCTTCGTCCTCGCCGCGCTCGCGGTCCCGTCGCTCAACGCGCTCCGCCTCGGCCCGGCCGTCGCGCGCGCGGTCGGCGTGGACGTGCGACGGACGCAATGGCTCGCGCTCGCGGGCGCGACGCTGCTGACGGCGGCGGCCGTCGCGCTCGCGGGCGTCGTCGGCTTCGTCGGCTTGATCGTCCCGCACGTCGCGCGTCGTGCCGTCGGCACGGACGTGCGCCGCGCGAGCGTCGCCTCCGTCGTCCTCGGCGCGACGCTCGTCCCGCTCGCCGACGCCCTCGCCCGCACGGTCGCCGCGCCCGCGGAGATCCCGCTCGGCGTGCTGCTCGCCTTCATCGGCGTGCCGGCGTTCCTGTACCTCTACGTGCGCTCGGCGCGGACGCGTTCGTGGGGCGCGTAGTCCTCGAGGGCGTCCGGTTACGTGCGGGCGACCGGACGTTACTCGACGACGTGTCGATCGACGCGCGTCCGGGCGAACTCGTCGCGATCGTCGGTCCCAACGGCGTCGGGAAGACGACGCTCTTACGCGCGATCGCGGGCGACGCGAGACCCGCCGCCGGACGGATCCGCATCGACGGCGCGGACGTCGCCTCGCTCGCGCCCGCGGCGCGCGCGCGTGCCGTGACGATGATCGGCGGCGATCGCGAGACGCCGCACGGGATCACCGTCCGCGAACTCGTCGCGACGGGCCGCTTCTCGTACGCGCCGTGGTGGGATTGGACGCCCGCCGAAGACGACGGCACGGTCGACGCCGCGCTCGCGCGCGTCGAACTCGGCGAGGTCGCGGAGCGCGACGTCGCCACGCTCTCGTCGGGCGAACGGCAACGCGCGTGGCTCGCGCTCGCACTCGCGCAGGACGCGCGCACCGTCCTGCTCGACGAACCGACGTCGCACCTCGATCCGCGCCACGCGCTCGAAGTCTCGTGCGTGATGCGCGCGATCGCCTCGGACGAGACCACGGCCTTCGTCGTCTCGCACGATCTCAACGAAGCGGCGTCGATCGCCGATCGGATCGCGCTCCTCGGCGAGGGTCGCCTCCTGATCTGCGCGCCGCCGCACGACGCGCTCGATCCGGAATTACTCGAACGCGCCTACGGCGTCGCGTTCGATCGCGTGACGCTCGGCGGCGCGCCGCGCGTGATCGCGCGCGGTTACCGCGCGAACGAGTCCGTCGCGACGACGCCGTAAACCCGTTACGGCGTCGCGCGCTCCGAAGCGCCTACGGCGCTTTGAAGATCGTTTCGAAGCCGAACGAACTCTGATGGTTGCGGCCGGCCGTCTGGCCCGTGATCGGATTCACGATGACGGCGTCGCGATAGGTGAAGTTGTCCCCGTCCGAAGCGTCGAGCCGATATTCCGCGCGCACGATGATGCGCGTCCCCGGCGCGTAGCTCAGCGTCGCCGTGTTGGATTGGAGCCGTTGCGCGATGCCGGTTCGGAAGCCGTTCACGTCGTGGAACGTTTCCTTGCGAAGCGAGATGCCGTAGACGGGCGTGAACTGATAGTTGAGATATCCCGCGACGCCGTTCCACTTCGACGTCGAGAAGAGACCCGTGCCGTCGGCGAGCTGGGTGCCCGTGTCGTAGTTCGCGACGAGCGTCAGCGCGCCCGTGGGATGGACGGTGAGCACGCCGTCGTAGAGCGAGCGATTCGTGTAGACGGGCGACGCGCCGATCGCGCTGTTCCCGTTGAGCGCGAAATCGTTGCCGTTATAGGTATCGAGCGTCAGCGAATATCCCGGCGTCGGCGTGATCAGGAGCGCGCCTTCGAGCGTCTTCTTCTTACCGGCGAACTTCCAGTCGTCCCAACCGTTGTTGACGCCCGCGACGAGCGAGATCTTCGGATTGAACGCGATCGTCGCGCGGACGCCCGTGTGCGTGAACGGGATCGCCTCGCCGAAGAGATACGAACGCGAGTAGTTCGAGTTGCCCGTCGCTTCGATCACTTCCGCACCCGCGAGCGTCGAAAACTTGCCGACGAGAAACGAGACGGGACCGCCGGCGAAGGTGAGGTACGCCTGCGTGAGATTCGAACCCGAACGCGACTGACCGTTGGAGGCGATCACGTCGGCGTCGGTCCCGAAACTGCCCTCGAGCTTCGCGCCGATCGGACTGCCGTTGATCTGCAACTGGACGTTGCCGTTCTGCAGGTCGAACGAATTGTTGAAGTCGTTGGCGGGCGCGAGTTGGCGACCGCCGTTGGCGTCGAAGTACGGCGATCCCGCGGCGACGCCGTCGAAGATCCGACTCGCCGCGCCGTTGGTGAATCGGACCTTGTCGGTCCCGCCGACGGCCGTGTAGCCGGCGTCGCCGAAGGCCGAGAACACGAGGAGGTGCGGCGGCGGCGAGGGCGTGGCCGAGGGGCTCGGCGACGGCGCGGGCGACGCGCCCGAGTTCGGCGAGGGCGAGACCACGGGCATCGCGCTCGGCGCCGTCGTGACGATCGGGGCCGGCGACGGCGATGCGGATTGCGCGAGGGCCTTCCCGGACGCAAGACAAGCGATCGCGACGACGGCGAGGCCGGTCGCACGAAAATGAAACAAAGGGATGTCCTCGTAGAGACGCGAGCGATCACGGCGCCGAAAACGCCAGTTAATACGATTTTAAGGCAAGGTTAGCGTCGTCGCATTGGACAGGTGTCGTACCTGCACGCGGGCCGGTCCGACGAATCCGGTTACAGATCACTTTTCGGGGCGGCCGAGGCGCTCTCGCCGCCCGTCCCGCGTGCGGGATGCGCGTCGCTCGCGAGCACCCATCCGAACCGTCCCCGGTAGGGTCCGGACGTGAGCTTGACGCCGACCGCGTCGACGTCGCCGAGCGCGAACTTCGGATGCGCCGCCCCCGGCACGCAACTCACGACGAGCGCGCGCGTCCCGGGCTCGGCGAGCACGGTGTGACTGAAGATCGCGTGCGTGTTGCTCCACGAACCCGAGGCGTAGCTCGCCATCCGATCGCGCGAGTCCCAGACGAAGACGTCGGGATCGGAGGCGTCCGAGGAGAGGACGAGCGAGCCGCCGGGCGTCGCCGCGCAGAGGGCGGGAGGCGTCGCCGCGCCGAGACACGCGACCGCGAGCGCGAGCCCCGCGAGCTCGAGACGTCGCCGCCGGATCATCGCGGAGCTTCGACCACCTGACGGGCGCGCAACCACGTGGTGAAATCCGCCGCGGTCATCGGGTGCGCGACGTGGTACCCCTGAATTCCGTCGCATCCAAGACCCACGAGCACCTCTTGTTCCGCCGCCGTTTCCACACCCTTCGCGATGACGGTCCAGCCGAGCGACCGCGCGACGACGATCGTCCCCTCGACGATCGCGCGCGTCGTGCGATCGAGGATCGCGCCGCGCGCGAGCGCGCCCTCGAGCTTGACGGCCGAGATCGGAACGCTCGCGAGGGTCGGAAGCGTCGCGAACGCGCCCGCGAATCCGTCGAGCGCGAAGGCGAAGCCGTCGGCCGCACACGCGTGCACGAAGGGCGCGAGCGACGTCTCGCCGCCGGCGGCGACGAAATCGGTGCCGAGCTCGATCCGCAGACGGAGCACGTCCTCGGCGAGCGAGGCGTCGGCGAGCAGAGCGTCGATCTCGCGCCGATCGTAGGCGGCGAGGTTGACGTCGAGCCGCAACGCGAAACCCGCCCGCCGCCACGCGCGCGCCTGCGTCGCCGCTTCGCGGAGCACCCATCGATCGAGCGCGCGACGACCCTCGGTGTCGGATGCGATCGACCAGCCGCGCTCCGGCGCGAGCAGCCCGTGGAGCGGGTGGATCCGTCGCACGAGCGCTTCGGCGGAGGTGACGAGACCGGTCGCCACGTCGCAGATCGGCTGATAACACAAGAGGTATCCGATGTCGCGGGCGGGTTCGTCCGAGGCCGTGATCGCCCGCGCGTCCGAAAAGGCGGCGCGCGGCGGGTCCGGAAAGCGCACGCGCGACCCGCCGTCGTTCTTCGCGGCGTACATCGCGGCATCGGCGCAGGCGAGCAGTTCGTCGCGACTCTGGGCGTTTTCGGGGTACACCGCCGCGCCGATGCTCGCCGAGAGCGAGAAGCGCGCTTCCTCGACGACGAACGGGTAGCTCAGCACCGCGCCGATGCGGTCCGCCATCGCCTCGATCTGCGCGCGATCTTCGACGTGCGGCACGACGATCGCGAACTCGTCGCCGCCGAGCCGGCCGATGTACTCTTCGCGTCGGAGCGTTCCGCGGAGCCGATGCGCGACTTCGGCGAGCACGACGTCGCCGCCGCGATGACCGATCGAATCGTTGACGCCCTTGAAGCCGTCGACGTCGAGAAAGAGCACCGCCGTTCGCGCGCCGATCCGCTCGGACTCCGCGAGCGCTTCGTCGAGCCGCTCGAGCAGCGCGAGCCGATTCGGCAACGACGTCAGCGCGTCGGAATACGCGAGCCGTTCGATCCGCGCGTCGCTGTCGCGCCGCTCGATCGCGCGCGCGAGCGCCGCGACGACGTGCTCGACGTAGAGCCAGTCCTCGAGCTCGAACGGCGTCTCGCGCGGCCGGAGCGCCGAAAACGTGAGCGCCCAGTGCGCCTCGCCGACGCGGAACGCGGAGGTGAGGTAGGCGCCGTCGGGCATCGCGCCCAGGCTCGGATCCTTGCGCGCGTCGAGGATCGAGAACGTCCCCGTGCCCTCGATCGCGTACCGTTCGACGGACGCCGCGAGCGGAGCCCGCGCGCCCGCGCGAACGTCGCGATCCGCGAACTCGACGACGAGCTCGCGGCCGTCGACGCGCGCGACCTCGACCGTATCGAGCCCGATCCCCTCGCGCGCTTCGCGCAAGATCGCGCGAACCTGATCGTTCCCGGCGAAGCCGCGTCGCACGACGAGACTCCAGAGCGCTTCGAGCCGCGTCTCGCGCGACCCGATCGACGGCGAGAGACCGCCGACGCGGACGACCGCGAGCATCGCGCCCGACGTCCCGAACGAGCCGACGCGCAGGCGCTCGAGGCGCACCGTGAGATCGCGCTCGTTTCCGTCGCGCGATGCGACGCGCGTCGTGAATTCGCGTAGCGACGTGTCCGCGAGTTGCGGGATGATGTCGGTGACGCGCATCGTATCGAGATTCGGTTCGTGTAGGCCGAAGAGATCGGTCGCCGCGGAATCGACGTACGCGAGACTCCCGCTCGTCGGATCGAATACGAGATGCGCTTCGCTCGGCTCGACGCCGTTGCGTTCGAACGCCGGGCGCACCTCATCGAACATCGCCTGCGACATTCAGTCGCGCGCGTCGCGAAACCCCTCGGCGATGCGAAATGCGCGGCGCGCGGACTTCGCATCCCATAAACGAATAGCCGACGACGTGAACGAACGGAACGGTTTTCGTAACGGAATGCGCCGGGCGCTGCGCTCGGCCGGTGCCCTCGCCGGTTTGACGGGCGTCGCGGCCCTTATGAACCGCACGTTACGGAATACGGGACCATTGCCCCACGATCACGTCGGCGGCACCCGACTTCCGTGGACCTGGCGCGGCTACGACGTCTTCGCGACCGAACTCGGTGCGGGACCGACGATCCTGCTCGTCCACGCGATCTACGCCGGATCGTCGTCGTACGAATACCGCAAGCTCGCGCCCTTACTCGCGCGGCGCCATCGCGTCGTCGCGTTCGATTTTCTCGGTTGCGGTCTTTCGGCGATGCCCGATCTCGATTACTCGAGCGAACTCTTCGTCGAACAGATCGTCGACGCGCTCGGGCTCTTCGGCGAACCCGGCATGACCGTCGTCGCGAGTTCGCTCGGCGCCGCGTTCGCCATCCGCGCCGCTCAGCGCGCGCCCGATCGCGTCTCGCGACTCGTCACGATCGGTCCCACGGGGCTCGCGGGCGTGCTCGACGGCACGGGCGTCGCGCAGCGTCGCATCGTCGGTCGCGTGTTCCGATCGCCGCTCCTCGGCGAGGCCGCGTTCAACGGACTCGCCTCGCGGCCGTCGTTGCGCTTCTTCTTACGTAATCAAGGCTATGCGGATCCCGCATCGATCACGCCCGACGTCGTCGATAATTACTACGCGGTCACGCATCAGCCCGGAGCGCGCTTCGTCCCCGCCGCGTTCGTCGGCGGCGCGCTCGACTGCGACGTCGCACGCGATCTTCCGTTCGTCGAAGGACGCGTGCTCGTCGTCTGGGGCGACGACGCCGGCACGAACCCCGTGAAGAACGCGAAAGATTTCGTGCGACTCGCGCGCGACGCGGAGCTCGTCACCATCCCGCACGCGGGCTCGCTCGCGCACGAAGAGTTTCCCGAGACGGTCGACCGCGCGATCGAACGGTTCGTCGCGGAACCCGCCGCGCCGGAGGGGAGCGGGGACGGCGTTTGCGCTGACCGAAACGCGCGGAGCATGACGACGCCCGTAATCGTGCCCGACATCTTCAAGAGCTACGACGTTCGTGGCATCTATCCGGCGGAGATGAACGAGACGCTCGCGTACGCGATCGGGCGCGCGTTCGTCGAACGTCTGGGCATCACGTCGATCGTCGTCGGTCGCGACATGCGTCCGTCGGGAATCGCGTTGTTCGAAGCGCTCGCGCGCGGCGCGAACGACGCCGGCGCCGACGTGACCGATATCGGACTCGTCTCGACGGACGCGCTCTACTTCGCGGTCGGAAAATACGGCTTCGCGGGCGGCATCATGATCACGGCATCGCACAATCCCGCGACCTATAACGGGATGAAGTTCACGCGCGGCGAGGCGCAGGCGATCTCGTTCGACACGGGATTATCGGATATCCGCGACGCGATCGCGGCCGGCGTCTGGAAACCCGACGCCGAAAAGCGCGGCACGATCTCGCAGCGCGACGTGCTCGACGCGTTCGCGGAACACTGCCTCACCTTCGTCGATCGCGCCGCGGTCAAGCCGTTCAAGATCGCGATCGACGCCGGTAACGGCATGGCCGGGCTCACCGTCCCGCACGTGTTCCGGCATCTCCCGTGCGACGTCGTCCCGCTCTTCTTCGAACTCGACGGGACGTTTCCGAACCACCCCGCGAGTCCGATCGAACCCGAGAACATGGTCGATCTCCAAAAGGCCGTGCTCGATCACGGCTGCGATCTGGGCGTCGCGTTCGACGGCGACGCGGATCGCATGTTCATCGTCGACGAAAAGGGCGGGCTCGTCGGCGGCGACATGGTGACGGCGCTCGTCGCGATCAACACGCTCGGACGGTTCCCGGGCTCGAAGATCCTCTACAACCTCATCTGCAGTCGCAGCGTCCCCGAAGCGATCGAGAAGGCGGGCGGGATCCCCGTCCGGTCGCAAGTCGGCCACTCGCTCATCAAGAAAACGATGCGCGACGAAGACATCGTTTTCGGCGGCGAACATTCGGGCCATTTCTACTTCCGCGACAATTGGTTCGCCGACTCCGGGATGATCGCGCTCCTGCAGTGCCTGCAAGTCTTCGGACAGGCCGGGAAACCCGTGAGCGAGGTGATCGCGCCGATCGACACGCGCTCGCGCTCGGGCGAGATCAACTCGCGCGTCCGCGACGTTCCGAAGAAGCTCGCCGAGCTCGAAGCGCATTATTCGGACGCGAGGATCGACCATCTCGACGGCGTGACCGTGCAATATCCCGACTGGTGGATGAACGTGCGGCCTTCGAATACGGAACCGCTCCTGCGACTCAACGTGGAAGGCGATACGGTCGCGCTCATGGAGCGTCATCGCGACGAAGCGCTCGCGCTGATCCGGAGTTAGAGCGGCGAGCCGAGCGCGCCGCCGATGCCGAGCGATCGCCCAGCACTCCGCGCCGCACTCGACGCGGTCGCGCGACTCCTCCACGACGACGCCCTCGGCTCGTGGCCGACGCGCGACGACGATCGACGCGCCGTAGCGGCCGTCCGCACGATGCTCGATCGGCGCGCGACGCTCGCGGTCGTCGGCGAGTTCTCGAGCGGAAAGTCGTACTTACTCAACGCCCTGCTCGAACAGACGCGCTACGACGAGCGGGGCCGGATCGCGGGCCTGCTCGCGACGGATATCAATCCGTCGACCGCGACGATCACCGAACTCCAATACGGCACCGAGGCGCACGCCGTCGCGACCTATCCGTCGGGGCGACGCGAGCGCATTCCGATGGATCGTCTCTCGCGCTTCGTCGCCGTCGGAAAGAACGACGCGCCGGGCGCCCTCCACGACGCGACCGCGGACGACGACGCCGCGCCCGACTTCGTCATCGTCGACGTCGATTCGGCGTTCTTGCGACGCGGCTTCGTCGTCGCCGATACGCCCGGTCTCGCCTCGCTCAATCCGTCGCACCGACGCGCGACGCTCGCGTATCTGCCGCGCACCGACGCCGTACTCTATCTCATCGACTCGCAACAACCGTTCAGCGAAGGCGACGCGGCATTTCTCGGCACGATCGGCGAACACGTACGCACGATCTTCATCGTGCAGACGAAGATCGATCTCTGGCGGGCGCCGGAAGGCGATTTCGCGGAGGCGTGGCAGGCGTCGCGCGCGCGGATCGTCGATCGCGCGAGACGCTTCGCGCCGAACGCCGAGGTGTTCTCCGTCTCGGCCTTCGATTACGCGGCCGCGCGGCTCGACGGCGACGACGCGCGCGCCGAGCGGAGCGGCTTTCCCGCGCTCGTCGCCGGGCTCGATCGCTCGCTCGAGGAGCGCGTCTACGCCGCGCGCGCCGCGCGCGCGACGGCGACGTTACGCGAACTCGCGAGCAAGACGTCGGCGCGGATGCGACGCGCGTCCGCACTCGCCG
>CAZZXB010000091.1:2978-12346 GCA_964658025.1 uncultured Janthinobacterium sp. | reverse complement strand
CTCTCGGGCGCCCGCGTCTCGCTCGCCGGCCCGACGGCGGCCGCGGCGACGACGGGCGGCGACGGCGGTTTCGCGTTCGCGGGCGTCCGCGCCGGATCGTATCTCGTCACGATCGTGAAAACGGGCTTCGCGCCGATCGATTCCGACGTCACCGTCGCGGACGGCGCGACGCAGGCGCTCGCGATCGTCCTCGAGCCCGCGAACCAGACGACGCTCCGACAGATCGGCCGCATCTCCACCTCGCGCACGGGGAACGCGGGACAGATCAATCGCACGCCCGCCGCGATCGGCACGATCACGTCCCAAGACTACGCGCTGCGCGGACAGACGCAGGTCACGAACATGCTCGAAGAGTTACCGGGCGTCGAACTCCAGCGCTTCGACTCGTCGGCTCCGGGTTCGAACGTCGTCGCGTCGGTGCGCGGCGCGGATCCCGCGGAGACGCAGGTGCTCTACGACGGGCATCCGATCGTGAGCGGCCGCTTCGGAACGTATCTGCTGAACTTCCTCAACACCCAACTCATCGGCGAGACCGAAATCGATAAGGGCCCGGGCGTCCTCGCGACCGAGATCGACGGGCTCGTCAACGGCTCGATCAACTTCCGCACGCCCGCGATCGACGACTCGTTCAAGACCTACGTCTACGGCGGCTACGATACGTTCGACGGGACCGCGAGCGCGATCCGCGTCTCCGATCGGATCGGCGGCAAGTTCGGATTTCTTTTCGGCTACGCGCAATCGGGGACGCCCGGATTCTCCACGCAGCCCGTCCTGAGCGTCGCGTCGAGTAACGCGTTCACGTCGCCGAACACGGCGCCCGACGCGACCGTCACGACGTCGATTCCGTCGTCGCAGACGTTCGACAATCACGCGCTGCTCGGCAAGCTCGATTACCGTTTTTCGAACGCGACGTCGCTCTCCGCGAGCTTCACCGACCTGCACAGTTACGAAGACTACACCTCCAATCTCACGACGCAAGAAAAATTCCATATCGTCGCGTCGTGCGCGCCCGGAAGCGCCGACACGCAAGGCTGCGCCAATAACGCGGGACTCGACCCGACGCTCACGACCTACACGAATCCGGCCTTCGCCGGTCTGATCGGCAAGACGATCTACGCCGCGTCGACGGCCGACAATCTCTACCTCGGCAACACGCTCTACGACGATCAGCCGATCTACACGGCCGACCTGCGCACCGCCATCGGCCCGGGGACGCTGCTCGCGCGTTACTACGAAGCCTCGATCAAGCGCGAGATCGACGATCCCGAAGAGGCGGTCCAACCCGTCGCGTGCGTCACGCCCGCGTGCACGCCCGACCCGACGACGTTTTCCGGCGCGTACTACCAACACGAAAACGATCGCCTGCACGGCGCGGACTTCTCCTACGAACTCCCCGTCGGCCCGAACACGTACGGCGTCACGTACGACACGCACGCCGACCGCGACACGTACTGCACGGGCGGGACGCCCGCGACGACCACGTGCGGCGTGCCGAGCGTGATCGCCGGAATCCAGACGATCGGGGTGCGCGGCGCGCTCCACTTCGGAACGCTCGCCGCGCTCGACGTCGGCGATTACGAATCGCACGGCACCTACGTGAAGAGCCGCAACGATCCGCGCTTCGGTCTCGTGCTGACGCCGAACGCGAACGTCGCCGTGCGGCTCTCGGCGGGCGGCGCCTACGTGGCCCCGGCCGCGACCGATCAGGAGAACATCATCCCGAACGTCCGTCGCGGAACGCTGTACTTCGGACCGAACATCGCGCCGGAAACGTCGGTGAGTTACGACGTCGGGACCGATCTCCGCACGAGTTCGCATTCGAAGTTCGTCTTCGACGCGTACCTCACGCGGCTGTTCGATCGCTTCGACACGATCGCGTCGCGCAGTACGAGCGGCGCGAATCTCGGATCGCTCGGCGGCGCCTCCTATAACGCGATCACCACGACGTTCAATTCGGGGACGGCCCTGCAGAAAGGTCTCGAGTTCGCGTACTTCGACGCGCCGAAGACGGGCCTCGGCGGCACGGCGTACCTCAACTTCCTCCGCGCGTTCGCGGGCGGTTCGAACCCGAATCCGCCGATCACCGTCGGCACGATCTACGGCAACACGGCCGACGGCCAGCAATTTCCGGGTTATCCCTTCACGCACGCACGGGCCGCCGTGAACTACGCGATCGCGGACGGCGCCGTGAAGCCCGAGATCGGCGCGACCTACTACGGCGCGCTCAACTCGTTCAACCAACCCGCCTTCACGCTGTTCGACGCGAGCGTCCGCGCGCGCTTACGCGGCGGCGTCGAGCTCATCGTCTCGGGCGAGAACCTCTTCGATCACGACGATTACCGAACGTACAGCGCCTATCAATACGGCACGAGCGTGCCGGCCCTGGGCGGCGGGACGTACCAGAGCAACCTGCTCTTCGCCCCGCCGCGTTCGATCGATTTCGCGCTCCAGAAAACGTTCGACGCCGGGAGATAAGAGGAGTCGGAGACGTCCGGCCGTCAAATCCGATTCCGGGGGAATGGATTGATGGTAAAAGCGGCGGCGCCTCCGCATCTCGAACGCCACGGACTCGACGACGATCGCTTGCGTTGGATGCTACGCAACATGTTGCTCCAGCGGACGCTGGACAACCGCGGCTTCCAACTCAACCGACAGGGGAAGATCCCGTTCGCGACCGGGAGCGAGGGCCACGAAGGCATCCACGCCGGCGCCTCCGCCGCGTTCGCGTGCGGGCGCGACGTGCTCGTTCCCTATTATCGCGACGTCGGCTTCTGCATCGGCGTCGGGATGACGGCGCTCGAAGTATTGCTCGGCATGTTCGCGCGCGCGATCGAGATCCAGGGCGGTCGCCAGTTTCCCAACCATTACTCCAACCGCAAACTCGGTCTCGTGTCGATCAGCTCGATCATCGCCGCGCACTGTCCGCACGCCGTCGGGATCGCCTACGCGATCAAGCTCCGACGCGAGACCGATCGCGTCGTGTTCTGCACCTTCGGCGACGGCGCGACGAGCTCGGGCGAATGGCACGAGTCGATGAACTTCGCCGCGGTGCACGGCCTTCCGATCGTCTTCCTCTGCGAGAACAACGAGTGGGCGATCTCCACGCCGCGCTCGCGTCAGATGAAGGTCGAGCACATCGCGCAGAGAGCCGACGGGTACGGCATGCCGGGCGCGATCGTCGACGGTTCCGATCCGCTCGCCGTCTACGCGGCGATCCGCGAAGCGCGCGAGCGCGCGGTACGCGGCGACGGTCCCACGCTCGTCGAGGCCAAGTGCTACCGGTTTCTCTCCCACACGACCGACGACGACGACCGCACGTATCGCTCGCGCGAAGAGATCGACGCGCAGCGCCATCTCGATCCGTTGCCGCGTTTCAAGAACACGATCCTCGAAGCGGGCGTGATGACGCCCGCGGAGATCGCGACCATGGAGCGCGAGGTGCTCGCCGAGGTGAATCGCGCGACCGACGAAGCCGAATCGCAACCCTATCCCGAAGCCTCCGAGCTCTACCGGAACGTTTACGACGGAGCGCACGAACCGTGGCGGTAACGACGCCGACCGCGACCATCAATAACGTCGAGGCCGTCCGGCGGACGCTCCACGCCGCGCTCGCGGACGACGAGCGGACGTTGATCCTCGGCGAAGACGTCGGCGCGCGCGGCAACGTGTTCCTCATCACGAAAGGTTTCGTCGAGGAGTTCGGTTCCGAGCGCGTGATCGACACGCCGCTCGCCGAAGCGTCGATCGTCGGCGTGGCGATCGGTATGGCGATGGACGGATTGCGCCCGATCGCGGAGATCCAGTTCGCCGATTTCATCTATCCCGCGTTCAACCAGATCGTCGGCGAAGCGGCGAAGACGCGCTACCGTTCCAACGGCGACTACGCGTGCCCGCTCGTCATCCGCACGCCGTACGGCGGCGGCGTCCGCGGCGCGCTCTCGCACTCGGTCTCCATCGAAGCGCTCTTCTATCACGTGCCCGGACTCAAGATCGTCGCGCCGTCGTTTCCGGCGGATATCGTCGGCCTGCTCAACACCGCGATCGACGATCCCGATCCCGTGCTCTTCCTCGAACACAAGAAGACGTATCGTTCGGTCAAAGGCGAGGTGCCCGAAGGGCGCCACACGATTCCGCTCGGAGTCGCCGACGTCAAACGCGCGGGCGATCGGTTGACGGTCGTGTCGTACGGTTACTACGTCCATCAGGCGCTCGCGGCCGCGGCGACGCTCGCGGGCGAGGGGATCGACGTCGAAGTCATCGACCTGCGATCGATCCGGCCGATGGATCGGCAGACGATCCTCGCGAGCGTCCGCAAGACGCATCGCCTGCTCGTGATCCACGAAGACAATAAGTTCGGCGGCATCGGCGCCGAGATCAGCGCGATGGTCGTCGAGGACGCCTTCTTCGAACTCGACGCGCCGATCCGGCGTCTGTGCGGACCCGACGTCCCGGCGATGGGCTACGCGCTCACGCTCGAGGAAGAATTCATGATATCGGCCGATCGCATGGCGGACGCCATGCGCGACCTCGTCGCGTTTTAGGCAAAGGACCACATCCATGGCGACCATCGCGATGCCGCAACTCGGCGAGACCGTGACCGAAGGGACCGTCGCGCGGTGGCTCAAGGCGGTCGGCGAATCGATCGAAAAGTACGAGCCCTTCGTCGAGGTTTCGACCGACAAGGTCAACGCCGAAGTCCCGTCGCCCGTGGCGGGGGTCTTGCGCGAGATCGTCGTCGCCGAGGGCGACACGGTCCCGACGGGCGCGACGATCGCAATCATCGAGGAAGTCGCGGCGGCGCCCGCGACGAAGGGCGCCCCGCCCGGTACGAACGGCGCGTCGCCGGCGAAAGGCGATCCCGTGCCGACCGCGACCGATGCCGAGGTCGAAAGCCCGACGCCCGCGACGGCCGCGACGCCCGGCGCGAACGGTCGCCGACACGAACGCACGAACGGAAGCGCCGCGCCGCCGTCCGCCGCGGTCGCGCGCACGCTCTCGCCCGCCGTCCGCCGTCTCGTCCGCGAACGCGGCGTCGACGTCGCGATCCTCAACGGTTCCGGGGCGAACGGTCGCGTGACGGTCGCCGACGTCCTGGCCGCGACGACCTCCGCGACGCCCGCGTCACCCACGTTTTCGTCCGTCGCCGCGCCGAGCGAACGTCCCGGACGCGTCGAGGCGGCGCCCGCGACCGGAACGTCGTCGTACGAGCGGCCGATCCCCGGCACCGTCGTCCCGCTGACGCCCGTGCGCAAACTCATCGCGCAACGGATGACCGAAGCGCTCGCGACCGCGCCGCATGCCTGGACGATGGTCGAGGTGGACGTCTCCGCCGTGTGGGCGTGGCGGAGCGCCGAAAAGGATCGCTTCGCGCGCGAACGGGGCTACGCGCTCACGTTGCTGCCGTTCTTCGCGAGCGCCGTCGTCTCGGCGTTACGCGCGCACCCGCTCGTCAACGCGCGATTCGCGCCCGAAGGGATCGTCGTCGAACGCGACGTCAACCTCGGGATCGCGATCGGTTTCGGCGCGACGCTCGTCGTGCCCGTGATCCGCAACGCCGATCGTTATTCGATCGGGGGCCTCGCGATCGAAGCCGGGCGGCTCATCGAAAAGGCCAAATCCGGAAAGCTCGCGGGCGACGACATGACGGGCGGCACGTTCACCGTGAACAACACGGGCGCGAACGGCTCCGTGCTCTCCAAACCGATCATCAACGGCGGCCAGGCGGCGATCGTCACGATGGAGGCGATCGTCAAACGGCCCGTCGTCGTCGACGACGCGATCGCGATCCGTCGGATGATGAACGTCTGTCTCTCGCTCGACCATCGCGTTCTCGACGGCTCGGGCGCGAACGCGTTTCTCGTCGACCTCAAGCGACGTCTCGAAGCGATGCGCGTCGGCGGGTCGCTCTAAGGGATTTCGCTTCGCGCTCGCGAGCGACCGCGGGACGACCGCGCGGCGGGAACGAAATGCGGTAGGTCGTGCAAATCCGTAAGCAGTTCCGGTTCGAGGCGGCGCACGTGCTCCCGTTTCACGCCGGGAAATGCGCGCGCGTCCACGGACACTCGTATCGTCTCGACGTCGCCGTCCGCGGACGACTCCGGACGAGCGGACCCGCGAGCGGGATGGTCGTCGATTTCGACGAGCTCTCGGGCGCGGTCGAACGGTTCGTCATCGACCGCCTCGATCACACGAGCCTCAACGACACGATCCCCAATCCCACGGCCGAACTCATCGCGCTCTGGATCTGGGACGAACTCGCACCCCATCTGCCGTCGCTCGACGAAGTCGTCGTGTGGGAGACGACGTCGGCGTGCGCCATCGTGCGAGACGAAGATGCTCGCGATCGCTGAGACGTTCTACAGCGTGCAGGGCGAGGGGACGTGGACGGGGACGCCCGCCGTGTTCGTGCGCCTCGCGGGATGTAATCTGAACTGTCATTTTTGCGATACCGATTACAGCGTGCGCGCGTTCGCGAGCGTCGCCCAGATCGTGGCGCGCGTCCGCGAACTCGGCGGCGACTGTCCGACCGTCATCCTCACGGGCGGCGAGCCGCTCGCGCAGGTCGAGACGGCCGCGCTCGTCGACGCGCTCCGCGCGGACGGACGCCGCGTTCACATCGAATCGAACGGAACGATTCCGGTCGACCTCGCGAACGACGTCTGGCTCACCGTCTCGCCGAAAGAGCGACTCCATCCGACGATGGCGTCGCGCGCGAACGAGGTGAAGCTCATCGTCGACGGCCGCGTGCCGCGCGAGTGGCTCGCGTCGTTCGGCACGGGGATCCCGACGTTCTTGCAGCCCGAAGGGAACAAACCCGATAACGTGCGGATCGCGATCGACGCCGTGAAGGCGGATCCCGTCCGACTGCGGCTCGGCCTGCAGACGCACAAGTTCGTCGGCATCCGATAACGTGATCCTCGTCGTATGCGCGCTCGCTCGCGAACTCGCGGAATTTTCCGGGCGAAACCACGTCGACGTCCTCGCCACCGGCGTCGGACCCGTCGAGGCGGCGATCGCCACGGCGCGGAGGCTCGCCGAGCGTCGCTACGATGCGGTCGTGAGCGCCGGGATCGGCGGCGCGATGCGCGGGAGCGCGCTCGTCGGCGACGCGGTCGCCATCGGCGACGAAACCCTCGCCGCACTCGGACGCGAGGACGGCGTTCCCGTCTCGCTCCCGGACGGTTCGCGGCTCGTCGAGACGGTGGCCGCCGATCCCGGTTTGCTCGCGCGCGTCGTCGCGAGCGATCTCCCGCTCCTGCGCGGGCTCACCGTGAGCGAGATAACCTCGAGCGACGCGCGCGCGCGCGCGATCGCCGCACGCTACGGCACGGACGTCGAATCGATGGAGGGCTTCGCGGTCTTGCGCGCGGCGAAGCTCGCGGGCGTGCCCGCGATCGAAGTACGCGGCGTCTCGAACTTCGTCGGCGCGCGCGAGCGTTCCGAATGGGATTTCGACGCCGGCGCGCGGGCCGCCGCGGACGCGCTCGACGCGGTCCTCGCGTGCATCGCCTGATCGCGCGCGGCGCGCTCGTCCTGGGATCGTTCGCGGCGTTCGCGGGGTGCTCCGACGACAGACGGCACGGCTTCTCTTTCTTCGAGCACGAGCCGAGCGAGACGATTCTCGCGACGTCGCAATCGCGCATCGTGCTCGACGCCCGGCGCAAACCGATCGCCGAACTCGCGCGCATGGGTTGGATCGCCGGCACGTGGACCGCGCACGAAGCCTTCGAGGATCGGGCGAAAACCGGGCACGATACGACGTACGTCTTCGCGCCGACGATGGCGGGCCGTTGGATCTTCGGCGCGGACGGCGACGCCGCGGATTACGTCTACATCACGTACGATCCGCTCGCGAAGCACTGGATCATGACACGCTTCGGCGCGGGGCCGTCGTACGGAACCTACGTGTCGCTCGCCGGTTGGACGGGAAGACAGATCGCGTTCGACAGCATCTCCACCTTCGCCGACGGCCGCGAGTACCACCGGCGCACGACCTTCGAACGCCGCGATCGCAACCACTTCGCGCTCTGGGACGAAGAACGGCTCGCTTCGGGAAAGTACATGCTCGACGACCGCATCGATTTCACGAAAGGATGAACGCCGCGCCGCTCGCACTCGCCTACTCGCCGTGTCCGAACGACACGTTCATCTTCGCCGCGTGGACGCGGGCGATGCTCCCGGACGCCCCCGAGGTTCGGGTCGTCCTCGACGACGTCGAGGCCCTCAACGAAGCCGCGCGCGCCGGACGACACGCGCTCACGAAAGTGAGTTATGGGGCGATTCCGTATCTGCTCGATCGCTATCGCATCCTGCGCGCGGGCGGCGCGCTCGGGCGCGGTTGCGGTCCGCTCGTCGTCGCGAAACCGAGCGCGGGCGGCGCCGTCCCCGAGCTCTCCGAGTTCAGAGCGCACGCGCGCATCGCGATACCCGGCGAGATGACGACGGCGTTCCTCTTACTGCGGCTCGCCCTGCAACGACCGATCGACGCGATCCCGATGCGCTTCGATCGGATCGTCGACGCGGTCGCGGCGGGCGACGTCGATGCGGGGCTCATCATCCACGAATCGCGCTTCACGTATGCGGAGGCCGGACTCGCATGCGTGCGCGATCTCGGTGCGTGGTGGGAAGCGGAGACGGGCCATCCGATCCCGCTCGGCGCGATCCTCGCGCGTCGCGATCTCGACGACGCGCGCGCGCTCGCGATCGACGCGACGATTCGCGAGAGCCTCGCGTACGCGTACGCGCATCCGGACGCGGTCGCGCCGTACGTCCGCGAGCACGCCTTCGAGATGCGCGACGACGTGATGCGCGCGCACATCGCGCTCTACGTCAACGAGTTCTCCGTCGATCTCGGCCCGAGCGGCGTCGCGGCCGTCTCGAACTTATTCGAACTCGCCTCGGCCGCGGGCTTCGTGCCGCGCGGCGTCGTTCCGGAATTCGTGTGACGTCCGACGTCGCGGCGATCCGCGCTCGGCGCGATCGCGCGACGGCGCCGAGCCGCGCCGTCCGCACGATCGAACCATCCGCCGCGATGCGGCATCGGAGAGCATCATGTCGAACGAACCCGTCCCCGTAGGCTTCGTCGGACTCGGCGCGATGGGTGCCGCGATCGCGCGCAACCTGCACGCCGCGGGCCATCCCGTCGTCGCGTACAATCGTACGCGCGCGACGGCGGAACGTTTCGCGAGCGACGTGTCCGGGGCGAGCGTCGCCGCGACCCCCGCCGAAGCGGCGGCGACCGGGATCGTCTTCACGATGCTCGCCGACGACGCCGCGCTCGAAGCGACGACGTTCGGCGGCGACGGCATCGCGAGCGGTCTTCCACCGGGCGGTCTCCACGTCTCGCTCAGCACGATCAGCGTCGCGCT
>CAZZXB010000091.1:0-2878 GCA_964658025.1 uncultured Janthinobacterium sp. | reverse complement strand
TGCGTCATCGAGAGCCTCTCCGAAGCGCTCGTCCTCGGCGAGAAAGGCGGCATCGCCCCCGCCGCGCTACTCGACCTGTTGACGGGGACGCTGTTCGGGGCGCCCGTCTACAAGACGTACGGCAACCTCATCGTCGAAAACGCGTTCCTCCCGGCGGGCTTCAAAGTGCCGCTCGGTCAGAAAGACAATCGACTCGTCCGCGAAGCCGCGACGGCGCTCGCGACGCCGCTCCCGTTCGCGGAAATCGTCCGCGAGCGATTCGAACGCGCGATCGACGCGGGACAGGCCGACCTCGATTGGTCCTCGATCGCGCGCGTGACCGCGCGCGACGCGGGGCTCGATCCGGAGCGCGCGTGACCGATCGCGCGAGCTTTCTCGCCCTGGCGGGCGCGGGCGCGGTCGCGTCGTTCGCCGGGACGCGCGGGCCGACGGACGCCGCGGCGATGCCGTCGAGCGCCGTCACGCTCGGTGACGAAATCTTTCTCGCGCGCGCGTGGCGCGATCTCGGTGGCAAGAGCGTCGGCGTCGTGACGAATCAGACGGGCGTCACGTCGCGTCTCGAGACGATCGTCGACGCGATCCGGCGCAATCCCGAGATCTCGATGCGCGCGATCTACTCGCCCGAACACGGGCTACGCGGCGATCAGGCCGCGGGCGCCTACGTGAAGTCGTATCGCGATCCGCGCACGGGGCTACCCGTCTACAGCCTCTACGGCGCGACGCGCCATCCGACGGGCGCGATGCTCGACGGCGTCGACGTGCTGTTGTTCGATATCCAAGACGTCGGCGATCGCGCGTACACGTACATCTCGACGCTCGCGTACGTCATGCAGGCGGCGAAATCGTACGGTAAGACCGTCTGGGTGCTCGATCGCCCCAATCCCATCGGCGGGACGGTCGTCGAAGGGCCCGTGCTCGATCTGCGATTCGCATCGTTCGTCGGGCTCTACGCGATCCCGGTCCGTCACGGGATGACCGTCGGCGAGCTCGCGCATCTCTTCAACGATCATTTCTCGATCGGCTGCGATCTGCGCGTGATCGCGATGGAGGGCTACACGCGCGCGATGCTCTGGCCCGACACCGGATTGCACTGGGTGCAGACGTCGCCGAACATCCCGGAATGGGACACGACGCTCGTCTATCCCGCGACGGGTCTCATCGACGGCGCCGGAATCAATAACGGCACGGGCTACACGAAGCCGTTCAAGTACGCGGGCGCCTACGGCCTCGACGGCGCGCGACTGGCGGATACGCTCAACGCGCGCGCGATCCCGGGGGTCCATTTTCGTGCGGCCGCCTGGGCGCCGATCTCGGGCTTCTGGCAAGGCAAGACGCTGACGGGCGTCGAGCTCGTCGTCGTCGATCCGCAGGCGTTCCGCGCGGTCCGCACCGCCGTCGAGATCCTCGTCGCCGTCCGCAAGACGAGCCCGCAGACGATCTCGATCGCGAACGCCGCCGGTCTCGACAAAGACTGGGGCACCGACACCCTGCGCCGCGGTCTCCTCGACGGCCTCGACGCCGACACGATCCTCGCCGCCTGGGAACCGGGCACGGCGGCCTTCGTCTCCTTACGAAAGCGATTCTTACTGTATTAGCGAGCTCACGTCTTGATGCTTTAGACTGGACGCCTTCGCGATCTTTGTGAAACGCAGCGAATCGTTCGTTCGACGGCGAGATGCCGCCGTGATGAAGATCGGAGACCGGATTCTACGAGTATCGGCGTTTCGGGGCTACGCGGTAATGGCGAGCCCGGCCGCCGCGAACCGGGTTTCGAAGAAGCGCTTCGCTTCGGTCAATAATTCCGTGGGTGCGAGACCCATCGAATCCAGCACGTCCGGGATCTCGGAGATCGCGCCTTCGACGTAGGACCACATCTCGCCGTAAAAATCGGCGACGTCGCGTTCGCGGACGAGACCGCGCTCGTTCCATAAGCGCAAGCGGACCTCGCCGAAGCGGACGTGATGGAGTTCGTCCTCGAGGACGAAATCGAGAAACTTCGAGATCTCGTCGGAGTTCTCGCGCAGATCGCGGCAGCCCATCTCGAGCAGACAGATCGCGAGCCCCTCGACGACGACGTTGTTGCCGACGAGCGCGCCGACGTAGTCGCCCGCCGCGAGTCGCCGCTGGATCGCTTCGCCGAATTTTTTGAAGCTCGGCGCGACGAAGCGCGAGAGCCGTTCCTCGCCGAGCCCGAACTGCTCGAGCTTCGAGCGGAAGTGGTGGAGGTGCGTCTCTTCCTCACCCGCCTGCACGAGGAGATACTGCGACGACGCGCGATCGGGGACGAGCTTCGAGAGTTCGGTCGCACACTGCAGCGAGATCTCCTCGCCCGAGACGAAATGGGCGAAACTGCGTTGGAAGAGTTCGGCCGAGGCGGGGATGAGCTTGAACGGCGCGAGCGCGCGTACGAAATCGATCCCGGTCGCGTCGTCGATCGCGAAGATGACCTTGAGCATTCCGGGATTGCGGAACGCGGGATCGATGACGAGTTTCGCCAGCCGGTTCTTGAGGCTCATGGGGCCCTCCACGCCCGAGCGTACGCGCTCGGGGCGTCGCGCGAGGTGATTCGGGTTACCAATTGCGCGCGATCCCGAGCAGAAACTGCGGCAGGCTCTCCTTCATGAAAAACCCGTTCGCGCTGAAGTGCCGGGCCAGGCGCGGGCGCTCGACGGCGCGGCGCGCCATCGCGTCGATGACGAAATCGAAACCGAGACGTAGGCGACGCGCCTCGCGCGCGCTCGCCTCGAACGGGCGCAGCGCCCGCAAGAACGCGCGTTCGGCCGCGCGACCGGGCCCGTGCGCGACGAGCGCGCGCGCGGCCGCGCGGCCGGAACCCATCGCCTGAAAGATCCCTTCGGCCGAGAACGGATCGGCGACG
>CAZZXB010000090.1:0-12394 GCA_964658025.1 uncultured Janthinobacterium sp. | reverse complement strand
AGATCGCCGAGCGTCTGCAAGTCGTCGGTGAGTGCGGCGCGCGCGGCGTCGCATTCGGCCTCGCGGGCGGCACGCTCGGCGCCCGCGCGCACGACGTCGAGCGTCGGCGCGACGCCCTGCGAACGTCGCGCGCGCGCCGCGTCGAGCGCCCGGTCGGCGAGACGCAATCCGTCGCGCCCGGCATCGTACGTCGCCTGATCGCTCGCGACGTCGAAGAACGCGTCGACGACCGTTTGCGCGCCGTCGCGTCGGACGCCCGCGAAGCGCGCGACGGCGCCCGCGATGCCTGCGCGCGCCGTCGCGAGCGACGCATCGCGACGTCCGCGCGCGCCGAAGTCGACGACGATCTGCGGGGCCAGAAGATATTGCTCGGGCGTCCCGGCCATCGGTTGCGCGGAGAGTGCGGTCCCCAAGGCGACGCGCGGTCCCGTCCGTAGCGCCCCCGCACGGGCGCCGGCGCGATCGAGTGCGCGTACCGTCGTCGCGTCGGCGCGTCGCGCGGCACCCGCGATCGCGGCGTCGAGCGTGAGCGGTTCCGCCGCTCGCACCGGTCGCGCCCCGACCGTCGCGAGCGTCGCCACGACGATCGTCGCGGCGACCGCCGCTCCGCGGCGCACGCCGCGCTCGGCGATTCCGGCGAGCGCGGCGTAGAGGACCGGCACGACGACGAGCGTCGCCGCCGTCGAAAACGCGAGTCCGCCGATGACGGCGACCGCGAGCGGTTGCAGCAGTTCGCTCCCGCTGCCGATCGCGAGCGCGAGCGGGACCATGCCGAGTAACGCCGTCGCGGTCGTCATGAGGATCGGTCGCAAGCGGATGCGCGCGGCTTCCAGGAGCGCCTCGCGACGCGCGTCGCCCGCACGTTCCCGCTGCGCCGCGTATTCGAGTAAGAGGATGCCGTTCTTGACGACGAGACCGATGAGGAGAATGATCCCCATCAGCGACGAAACGTTGACGGTGATGTGCGCGAGCGCGAGCGCGATCGCCGCACCGAACGCCGCGAGCGGGATCGCCGCGAGGATCGCGAGCGGTTGGAAGACGGCGCGGAATTGCACGAGCATCACGAGGAAGACGAGCGCGATCGAAAGCCCGATCGCGAGCGCGAACTGCTCGAACGACCGGCGTTCGAGCGCGTACGATCCCGCGATCTCGTACGAATACCCGGGCGGCAGATCGAGACCGCGGAGTTGCCGATCGATGCCGCTCGCGATCGCGCCGAGATTCGATCCCGCGACCTGCGCCGTCACCGCGACGTAGCGGCGTCCGTCGCGTTCCGTGATGTCGCTCTGCGGGGGGGACGGCGCGAAGGTCGCGACGCGCGAAAGCGACGTCACGTCGCCGTGCGGCGTCACGTAGGGAAGGCGTTCGAGTTCGTCGAGCGTCGCGTCGGGCGCGACGGCGTAGCGCACGCGCACGGGGATCAACGACGGGTTGACGAGCGCGCGTGCGACGACGTCGCCGCCGAAGAGCGCGCGTTCGTCCGTGCCGAGCGTCGCGGCATCGACGCCGAACGCACCCGCGTCCGGAGCCGTCGTGACGACGACGCTCGGATCGTGATACACGACGCCGCTGTAGGCACCGGCGACTCCCGGCACGCGCGCGATCCGGCTCGCGGCATCGACGGCGAGCGGGACGAGCACGGCTTGTTCCGGTCCGTAGAGGCGCACTTCGATCGGAGCGGCTTGGCTCGAGAGATCGTTGAGCCCGTCTTGCAATAACTGCCGCATCGTGAACTGCACGTTCGGTAACGCGGCCGAGACGCGTTCGCCGATCCTCGCCATCACGGTATCGATGTTCGCGTCGCGCGCGGCGTGCAAGGTGGCGCGCATCGTTCCGCCGTTCTGTCCCTGCGGCGTATCGGTGTTGATGAGCGTCATGCTCGCGCCGATGACGCTCGCACTGCGCGCGACCGCGGGATCGGCGTCGATGACGTGCGCGATCGTCGCGGCCACGCGCTGGGTTTCGTCGAGCGACGTGCCGGGCGGGAGCGTGTAGGTGAACTCGAAGGCGCCTTCGTCGAGCGCCGGAAGAAAGTCGCTGCCGAGATGCGAGCCGACGACCGCCGCGAGCGCGACGATCGCGGCCGAGCACGCGAAGACCGCGAGCGGACGTGCGAGGGCGCGCCGCAAGACCGCGACGTAGCGGTCCGAGAGCCGACCCATGAGCCGATCGTCGCGACGGCGCTCGGGGCGCGATAGCGTCATCGTGAGGTTCGGCGTGAAGACCAGTGCGAGCACGAGCGAGATGACGAGGGCGACGGCGAGCGAGATCGAGAGCGCCGCGAAGAACGCGCCCGCGACGCCCGAGAGTAACGAGAGCGGCGCGAACACGACGATCGTCGTCAACGTGGAGGCGATCATCGGATAGGCGATCTCGCTCACGGCCGTTCCGATCGCGTCGCCGCGCGATTCGCGACCGAGACCGAGATGACGGTGCGCGTTCTCCACGACCACGATCGCGTCGTCGATCACGAGACCGACGCCGATCGCGAGACCGCCGAGCGTCATCAGGTTGAGGCTCTGACCCAACGCGCGCATCGCTGCGAACGTCATGAGCATCGTGAGCGGAATCGTGATGCCGGCGACGAGCGTCGAGCGCCAACTCCGCAGGAAGAAGAACAGCACGAGCGCGGAGAGTCCGAGCCCGACGAAGATCGCGTCGCGCAGGTTCGCGATCGACGACGAGACGAGCGACGAAACGTCCCAGAACCGGTTCGCGGAGACGTCGGGTGCGCCCGCGATCGCCTTCGCCATCGCGGCCGACACGTCGCGCGCGACGTCGACGTCGCTCGTTCCGGGTTGGCCGAACACGTTGAGCAGCACCGCATCGCGTCCGAGCGTCGTCGCGCGAACCGTCGGCGGTGCGGTCGTCTCGGTGACGGTCGCGACGTCGCCGACGCGCACGGGCGCGCCGCCCGGGGCGGCGAGCGTCACGTTCGCGACGTCCTGCGGCGTATGCGCCATGCCCGATGCGAGGATCGTCGACCGCACGTACCCCGCATCGGAATGCCCGACCGCTTCGATCGTGTTACTCGCGGCGATCGCCGCGCCCACGTCGCGTAACGGAATGCGATGCGCCGCGAGACGTCCGGGATCGACCGCGACGAGAAATTCGCGCGTATCGCCGCCCGCGACGCTCGTCAGCGCGACGCCGGGGACGCCCGTGAGTTGCGGGCGGATGTCGTTCTCGACGCGCTCGCGCAAGCGCACCCGATCGAGCGTGCGCGACGTCATCGCGTAGGTCAGAACCGGAAAGAGATTCGAGCCGATCGGTTCGACGCGCACCTGCGTGTTCGGCGGCAACTGATTCTGCACGGTCGCGACCGCCGTGAAGACGCGGCCGAGCGCGATATCCGGCGACGCGACGTGCGGGTCGAACGTCACGCTCATGTCGGCCGCGCCCTGCGTCGAGGTCGCCGTGATTTCCTCGGCGCCGAGGATCGAGGACAGCTCGCGTTCGAGCGGTCGCGCGATCGTCGGTTGCACGAGCGCCGGCGCGAGCTCGCCGTTCTCGGCGCGGACGTTCACGCGCGAGAGATCGAGCCGCGGATAGACGCCTTCGGGGAGCGCGAACACCGCGACGAGCCCCGCGAGCGTGAGGACGACGACGCTCGTGGTAATCGCGAGACGCTGTGCGAGAACGATCGCGACGAACCGTCTCATCGGAGGTTCACGCGTCGCGCGGGGCGGCGATCATGAGCGCGCTTTGGCGTCGGGCGGCGGGCGAGCCTGTTCGGCGGTGGTTCCGGCGCCGTCGCCGTTGGTGACGACGGGTTCTTCGCGAGAGAACTCGATGCGAAGATGTTGCGCTCGATTACCTACGGACGATCGCGAGGGGAGTCGGAACGCTCGTTTGGATGCCGCGATTCGTGGACACGTGGGCCGACACAGCACTACCTCGGAAAGGGACGTCGTGCAGATGATGACGCCGCAACGGCTGTTCGTCGTGGCGGCGCACCCGGACGACGACGTCATCGGCGCGGGCGGTTTGATCGCGCGTGTCGCTCGAGCCGGGGGACGCGTCGACGTCGCGTACTTGAGCGACGGAAGCCGGAGCCATCCGGGGAGTCGTGCGTTTCCGGCCGCTCGCGTCGCGACGCTACGCGAAGCCGAGGCGCGGGCGGCGCTGCGCATCCTCGGCGTTCGCGAGGAGCCGACGTTCGCGCGATTACCCGACGGCGGTCTCGCCGGGCTCGCGCCCGCGCGCCGCGCGGCGACGGTCGCATGGCTCGCCGCGGCGATCGCGGCGCGGGGCCCGGACGTCCTCGCCATGCCGTGGCGTCGCGATCCGCATCCCGATCACGTGGCGGCGAGCGCGATCGCGACGGACGCGGCGAGGCGATCCGGCGTCCCGGTCGCGATCGTCGCATACGAGGTCTGGCTACGGATTCACGGAGCCCCGAGCGATCTACCGCGGAAGGGCGAGGCGATGCTCCGCGAGATCCCGCTCGACGACGACGAGACGAGCGCGAAGCGCGCCGCGATCCGCGCCCACCGGACCCAGACGACCGCGCTGATCGACGACGATCCGAGCGGGTTTCGGATCGACGATGCGTTACTCGCTCGTTGGACCGAACCGCTCGAGCGTTTTTACGTCGATCCGTGAGCCGCGACCGAATTACCGGGTACGCTGGAGCGATGAGTGTCAATGCTCCGGTCGCGGAGATCCGGCGGAGAGCGACCGGTCTCGGGGTCGCCGACCTCGCCGTCGCGACGTACGACGAACGCGGCGTCTTTACCGCGGGCCGCCGCGCCGAACTCGATGCGTTGCGCGCGATGGGATCGCGCGATCCGAGCCTCGGACGGATCTTCGAAGGTCATCTCAACGGCGCGCTGCTCGTCGCGCTCTACGGAAGCGACGTGCAGCGGGAACGCGCGCGGGCCGACGTCGCGCGCGGCGCGTTGTTCGGCGTGTGGAACACGCAGGACGACGATCCGCTCACGATCGAGCGCGACGGGACGGCATTCGTCCTGCGCGGTGCGAAAACGTGGGCGTCGGCGGGCGACTCGGTCGCGCGCGCGCTCGTCACCGCGCGAAATTCGGACGGCGGGGTGCAGATGTGTCTCGTTCCGCTCGACCGCACGCGGACGGCCGTCGATCCCGCCGCGTGGCGACCGCTCGGCATGCACGACTCGCGGAGTTATCGCGTCGATTTCTCGGGCGTCGTCCTCGAAGCGGACGATCTCATCGGGGCGCCGGGCGATTACGAACGCGCGCCGTGGTTTTTGGGCGGAGCGATTCGGTTCGCCGCGGTTCACGTCGGAATCGTCGAGCGGATCGTCGCGGACGTCTCGGCATACGTGCTCGCGCGCGGACGCGAGGCCGATCCCTTCGCGCGCGCGCGCGTCGCGGAGATGCGGATCGCCGCGCATGCGGGCGTCGCGTGGTTACGTCTCGCGGAGGCGGCCTGGACCGCCTACGATGCGGAGCCGACCCCGGCCCGAGCCGCGGAGGCGACGGACGCGTCGGATATGGCGCGCACCGCGATCGAACGCGGCGCGCTCGACACGCTCGAACGCGCGATTCGCACCGTCGGCGCGCACGGGATGGTCGAGCCGCTTCCGTTCGCCGGGCTCTTCCGCGATCTGCAGATGTACTTGCGTCAGCCCGCGCCGGACGCGGCGCTCATGCGCGTCGCCGATCGCGCGTTCGCGATCGCGACGGCGGCGCGGAGCGTCGCGACGGCGTCTTCCACGGGCTCGTCGGGGAGCGCTTCGAACCAGGGTCCGGCCGCTTCCACGCGCGCGAGCGATTCGCCGAAGGGCGCGAACGGATCGACGAGTTCGCCGAGCGTCGCGGCGGGCACGCCGTAAGCGTGCGCCGCCACGTTCGCGGCGACGGCGTCGCCGCCGGAATTCCAGAAGCTTCGTAACGCGGCTCGGGCATCCGCACGTGCGATGCTCCGCCGGGCGCTCTCGACGAGAAACGAATCGCGCCGTTTTCCGCGTTCGCGTAGATCGTCGACGAACGACGCGAACCCGCCGTCGACGCGCGCGAGCGAACGCGCCGACGTCGCGACGGTAACGTCGTAACTGTGTCGGATGCTCGCGTCGATGTCGCGGAGCGCGCGTGCGAACGCCACGTCCTCGAGCCGGGAGAGGACCGGGAGGCGACCCGCCGCGACGTACGTCTTCGCGCGCACGGCGAAGCTCGCGCCGACGAACGAATCGTGTCGGCGCGGCGGATCGAACGGGCGCGGATCGAAAACCGCTTCCATCTCGCCGAGCGCGCGCCGATACGCGCGTTCCCGATCGTACAGGGCGCGCGCTCCCGCTTCGAGCCCGTCGCGTTCGGAGACCGCGAGTTCGACGTGTCCTGCGACCGCGTCGGCGCTTTCGAGCGCGATGAGGGTTCGCGCGATCCAAAGCCGATCGACGACGGAGTCGGCATCGGTCGATGCGATCGCGCCGACCGGTCCGCGCGTCGCGAGTCGGCGATCGACCGCGAGATCGAGTGCGATCCGACGCGCCGCCCCGACGTGGGCGGAATCGGAAGGCAGCGCGCAGGCGACGAGGAGAACGCGTAGGCCCGTGTTATCGGCGGCGAATCGCCGCACGACCTCGGCCGTCGCGTCGCTACAATCGTTAGCGAGAACGAGCACCTCGAAGGATCGCGGATCCACGGGACGACCGTCCGACTCGCGTTGCCCGGCGAATGCATCGAGCGCGGTCGCGATGCAGCGTTCTTCGTTTTTCGCGGGGATCGCGACGGTCAGACGGCACCTCGGATCGCCGGGCGGAAGGCTCGCGTCGGGTACGATCATCGAACCCGCAGGACGTCGATGCGGTACGCCTCGGCGCGGCTCGCGAAGATCGACTCGAAGCGCGGATCGTTCAAGAACGCGGCGTGGGCGGAATCGCCGTCGCGCGGATAGTCGGCGACTTTCGGTAAGAAGTGGACGAGTTCGACGGTCGTGCCGGACGTTTTCGAGACGAGGTCGATCGCACGCGCGAGATCCTGATCCGACCAATAATACGCGACTTCGGAGATGACGACGAGATCGAAGTGACCGGGTGGAAAATCTCTCGGAACGACCATGTTCGCGAACGCGACGTTGTCGTGGTGCCGATTCCTCGCTCGGGCCGCCTCGAGCGCGCGCTCGTTCACGTCGACGGAGAGCAACGTGTCGCAACGTCGGGCGAGCCGATCGGTCAGGACGCCGATCGAACAACCGATTTCCAACGCGCGTCCGTACGTCGGCGCGGGGAGCGCGGAAAGCGTCGCCTCGTATTTGAGGCGTTCGTAGGGGCTCGTGGCGAAATCCCAAGGATCGTCGCTCGCCGCGTACACGTTTTCGAAATAGGCGGGACTTAAAGATGGTCCGCTCATCGGCTTATTTCGGCATGAGAGTCATGTACTCGTCTGTCCCACGACGAGGCGCGTCCCAATCGCGCTAAATCGAGAATAACAAGAAACGTACCATTTCGTACGCCGCCATTCGTGGACGGAGATCGGGATCGATCGATTGCGGCGACGTCGCGCTTGGGAGCGCTCGGGGCGGGTAAACGACGCCCACGTCCACCTACGATCACGCTTTTCGACCTTTCGCGAGGATCGTGGGGAGAAGGTTCTCGATTCGAAATCGAGGGACGTTACGGAACGGGTCGGCGCGATAACGTCGACCCGTTTTCGTCGATCGCACCGTGCGCCGTCATGCGCGTTTGGCGACGTCGCTCGATTCCGCAACGCTCTTGCGGATACTGTAGCCGAGGATCGTTTCGAGCGATCGTGCGGCCGTCGCATAACACTCGCACGCGACCGCTTCGAGTCCGCTCCGATCGACGATGCGAATCTTTCCTCGCGAATACGCGATCAATCCGTCTCGTTCGAGCGCCGACGCCGCGATCGTGACGCCGGCCCGACGCACGCCGAGCATCGTGGCGATGAACTCTTGCGTGAGGATGAGATCGTCGCCGGGTACGCGGTCGTGAGACATGAGCAACCAACGCGCGAGTCGCCGGTTGATCGAATGCGAGCCGTTGCACGCGGAGAACTGGCTTATCGTTTCGATGCACACCATCGCGTAATCGAGGACGCGTTGCTTGAGGGCGCCGTCCGCGCGCAGGCACATCTCGAATTCCGCGCGGCCGATCTGCCAGAGCGGCCCCGGAATCTGTACCATCGCGACCTTGGCGCTACGATCGTGCCCGAGTCCGACCTCGAAACCGTGAAAGCCGTCGCAACCGATCACCGAAACCTCGACGTCGTTCCCGTCGTCCATCCGCGCGACCGCGGAGATCATGCCGCCGCACGGGAACGTGATGTGCTCGAACGGTCGTCGAGGATCGGAGATCCGCATGCCGTTTTTTCCATCGATGCGAACGAGCGCGCGCAAGATGGGCGCCGCCGAGGTCGGTTCGAGCGTATCGAGAAATGCGTTTCCGGTATTTCCGTGTTCGGGTTTTGCCTTCGAAGCCATAAAAACAGCCTCCGTTAGCCGAGCGGCACGACGCTTCGACCCGCTCCACTCGATCGAATTCGACGTCGGTAAGTCGGGTTCGACGTCGGTAACAGGTAACAGGTGGCGGGTAACGCTCGCAAGGTTTCCTATCAACCGGGCCTATGCCTGCGACGAGCGTCCCGACGTCGGGGAGGGTTCCGTATCGTGCGAAGTCGCCGCTCCCCCGCGGTTCGTTCCCGCGACGAAGCGCACGACCCGTAGTCGACGTCGCCCCGCGCGTACGATTTCGTACGAAATCGATACCAGGATAACGCCCCGGAAACCGTGTCGTACGTCACCGTGAGCGAGAACGATTGACCTTACGTTCATCGCATCATCCCGCGTGGAGGACGTATGAACGACTTAGCTTATCTTCTCGTTTGCGAGACCTGCGCGCACGGTGTGGGCATCCATTCGGGGTCGGGTTGCGAGAGCGGATGTGGGTGCAATCTTTCGAAAGAGGACGCGCTCGATCACCACGTGCGTATGGCGATCGAAGAGCAACTCGTGGCGATGCAGAACGCGTCGGCGAATCGCGCGTGATCGCGACCCGCGGACGTCGTCGCGACGGCGTCGCCTAGGGGTAGTCGATCTCGACCGTTTGCCCGGGGCTCGTCCCGTCGCCGACGGCGAACCGGCAGATCGCGCCGGAATGTACGCCGTCGACCACGATGTCGTCGATCGCCGGACTGCCGGCGACGTAGGGTTCCGGCCGGAGCGAGAACGCCGTGCACGGGACGCCGCCGAAGTCGAGATCGACGGCCGTTCCGTTTTCTTGCGGATACGCGCCGTTGGTCGGCTGCGTCGAGAGCGTACCGGCGTTATCGATCTGGACTTTCGGGACCGCGGTCGATCCCGAGGCCTGTTGGACGACGGTGAACGTCGGCGGTTTGCCGTTGACGTCGCCGTAGTAGTCGCCCGGAACGTTGTCGACGATCCCCTCGACGAAGATCGGCGCGAACGTCACGGTCGACGTCGCCGCGTTCACGACGGCATCGCTCGTCGGCTCGGTATACGAAGGCGACGACGCGGTGACCGTCGCGGTGTACGGCGCGCTCGCCGTCGAGATCGCGGCGCCGTCGTACGTCGCGGTGACGGTATCGCCCGACTGCGTGAGCGTGACGCTCGCGGACGGTTGGCCGACGACGACGTTGCCGTTCGCATCGGTCGTCGTGAGGACGAGCGTCGTATGGCCGCTCCCGTTGTTCTCGGCGACCGAGACGACGATCGGATTCTGTAACGGATCGGCGTAGCCCGCGGCGATCGCGTTTCCGTCGGCGTCGGTCTCCGCGAAGGAGAACGGGATCGTCTGCGTCGTCCCCTGTCCGCCGAAACGGACGACGGCACCGTTGGAGAGATCGTCGATCGCGGGCGCCGTGGTGGAGAGGGTGAATCCCGCGACGATCCCGCCGAGCGCGATCCCGATCGCATTACTCGTTCCCGCCGCGATCGTCTCTCGCATCGTCGACGTCGAGAGGGGCTTCGCGTGTAAGGCGTGATACACGTTCGCCGGATCGCCCGTGGGATGGGTCGGTTCGCCGTCGTAGGTCGTGATCTCGAACGTGTCGATTCCGGGCGCGACGCCGACGACGAACGTACACGCGTTACCGGTAGCCGTTTTCGTCGTGGCGGGCTTACAATTCGGATTATCGGTATTCGTCGAATACGCTTCCGAGTCGACGATGTTCTCGCTCGGATCCTTCGTGACGATCGTGATCCCTTGCGTCGCCGTCGACACGTATTTCGGCGTCGCGCGGTGCGGGACGGAAGCGACGCTCGTGCGCCCGGACGCGCGCGGAAAAAAGATGCGCACGGAGACGCCGCGCGTCGTACCCGCCGCTTGCGGGCCGGGGACGCTCGTGCCGCCGCCGCATCCCGCGGCGAGCGCCGCGCCCCACGCGAGGGCGAGGCCGCGCATGGCGCGGCGACCGAGATCGGATCGTGTCATACCGTTATTCGCTCGCATGGGATTGCACGACGACGTTCGCGGTCGTGACGTAGATCGAAACGCTTCCGAGATTTCCGCTCGGATCGGAAAACTCGAACGAACACGCTCCCGCGCCGCTCGGCGTCACGCTGAACTGCGTACCGGACGCGGGCGAGATCGTCGCGACGTTGCCGCAGTCGCGCGTCGAGGTTGCGAAGCTCCCCGAATAACGTATCTCGGAAACGGCGACGCTCTGCGGAGCGAAATTCGAGAAGCGGAGCGTCGTCGGCGCCGCGACGACGGGTCCGGGCGTCGGCGTCGGCATCGCGGTCGGGGCGGCGGTCGGCGTCGACGTCGGAGCCGTGCTCGGTGCCGGCGTCGGCGTCGCGGACGACGTGGGGCTCGGCGATACGGGCGTCGTCGTCGGTGCGACGGTCGGACTCGCGAGCGGAGAAGATCCGCCTCCGCCGCACGCCGCGAGCGAGATCGTCGCGAGGAGCGACAGGCGTGCGAGGTACGACCTCACGAGCGCGTGGGGTCGCTCGGACGGGCACCGATCGTGCACTGAGTCGACATATGGTCGGCAACTCCATCGTGGGCTCGGAAACGACGTTCGCGCGGCACGCGGTCGCCGTCCGTCGGCTCGACGCTTCGAGACGTCGGACTCTCCCGTCTTATCGGTATAGGGCGACGACGTCTTGAGTCTCGAGCGCCGATCCGCCGTTTTCGTCGCGCGTAGGCGATCCCGCGCTCGTCGAACTCCCGCACGACGGTGTCGCATACGAAGCGATGTGCGCCGAGCTCGATCGCATCTTCGATCGCGCGGCGCGCGACGGCATCGCGAACATGACCCACGTCACGATCGCGATCGTCGCGGACGTTCGCGCCTAAGGCGGGCGGCGAGGGTCTCGTCCGGCACGGACGAAGATCGAACGGTCGGAGGCGGTCGCGTTTCGATGGGGAGGAACATGCGGATCATCGTTACCGGCGGGGCCGGATTCATCGGATCGCACATCGTCGACGCGTACGTCGCGCAGGGCCACGAGGTCGTCGTCGTCGACGCGCTGTGGGCGCACGGCGGCGGGCGGCGCGAGAACGTGAATCCCGAAGCGCGCTTCGTCCATGCCGATATCCGCGACGCGTCGCTCGAACGCGTCTTCGAAGATTTCGAGCCCGAGATCGTGAACCATCACGCCGCGCAACACAGCGTCGCGATCAGTTCGCGCGATCCGCTCTTGGACGCGCAGATCAACGTGATCGGGCTCATCAACGTGCTCGATTTGTCGGTAAAATTCGGCGTGAAGAAGGTGCTCTTCGCTTCGAGCGGTGCGACGTTCGGCGAGCCCGAGAAGCTCCCGATCACGGAAGCGACGCCGCAGATGCCCGAATCGCCGTACGCGATCACGAAGATGGTCGCCGAGCATTATCTCCGCTTCTATCGGCGCGAGCACGGGCTCGATTTCACGGCGCTCCGCTACGGCAACGTGTACGGTCCGCGCCAGGATCCGGGCGGCGAGGCGGGCGTCGTCTCGATCTTCATCGGAAAGTTTCTCGCGCACCAGGGGATCAAGATCTATTGGGACGGCGAGCAGACGCGCGATTACGTGTACGTGCGCGACGTGGCGGACGCGAACGTCCGCGCGCTCGATCGCGGAAGCGAGACGTGCTACGTGATCGGCACCGACCGTAAGACGAGCGTCAACGAGATCTTCCGCGCGCTCGTCGAGGTGACGGGCTTCGAACCGACCGTCGAGTATCTCCCGCGCCGTCCGGGCGACGTGCGCGACGCGCAATTCGATCCCGCGCTCGCGGGCCGCGAACTCGGCTGGAAGCCGACGACGACGCTCGTCGACGGCATGCGCGAGACGTACGAATTCTTCCGCGAGAAAGAACCGGCCTAGCGCCGACGTGGTACCTTTACGCGCTCGATGCGACGCTCGCCGCGTCGCCTCGGCGCCGTGCACGCGATCGGCGGCCAATCTCGGCCGCAAGGACTACAGCCTCGGGGTGACGCGGCTCGCGACGGA
>CAZZXB010000089.1:0-12659 GCA_964658025.1 uncultured Janthinobacterium sp. | reverse complement strand
CCGACGCCCTCCCACGCGAACACGTCGACCTCGAGCGCGTCGCCCGGGCCGAGGTCGCCCATGTCGTCGCGAACGATCGCGAAGCCGTTCGCGTCCGAAGCGGTTCGGGTGAGCGCCGAGCACTGATTGTCGAGAGGCTCTGCGACGAAGCCGCTCGGATCGACGTGGAGGCGGACGAACGGCAGAAACGTGCGCCGCGACTTGCCGTGCAGGCGGCCGTCGAGACGCGCGACGATGCGCGGCATCGCGGCGGTGCGATTTCCGGCGAGCGTCGCGATCGCGGGTCGCACGAACTCGTGGAGCGCGACGAACGCCGCGGCGGGGTTACCCGCGAGCGCCGCAAAGAGGGCGTCGCCGCGGCGACCGAACGCCGTCGGACGCGCCGGTCGGAGCGCGACCGCGTCGAACGCGAACGCCGCGCCGAGCGAGCGCAGCACGGCCTTCACGTAATCGCGCTCGCCGACGGACGCGCCGCCCGACGTGACGACGAGATCCGCGCGCTCGAACGCGCGCGCGAGCGCGGCGCGCACGAGCGCCTCCTCGTCGCGAACCCGTTCGTTCGACACGACCTCGGCACCGAAGCGCGTCGCCGCGGCGGCGATCAGGCTGCCGTTACTGTTTCGGATCTGGCCGAAGCCCGGAGTCTCGGCGACGCCGACGAGTTCCTCGCCCGTGCAGACGATCGCGACGCGCGGCTTGCGCACGACGGAGACGCGCGCGAAGCCCGCGGAAGCGAGGAGGCCGAGCATCCCCGGCGCGAGCGGCGTACCGGAAGCGACGAGCAGATCTCCGCGCAGGGCGTCTTCGCCCGGCGGAAAGACGTGATCGCCCGCGCGCACGCTCGACGCGACGAGGACGGCGCCGCCGCGGACGACGACCCGTTCGATCGGCACGACCGCGTCGGCGCCGATCGGGATCGGCGCGCCCGTGGCGATCGTGACGGCGGTTCCGGGATCGTGCGCGAAGGCCTCGCCCGCTTCCGCGTATACGGCGGCGCGAACGCGAAGCTCGACGGGCGCGCGCGTCGTGTCCTCCGCGCGCAGCGCGAAGCCGTCCATCGCGGAGCGGGCGAACGGGACGAGATCGTCGCGGGCGATCGCGTCGTCGGCGAGCACGCGATCGAGCGCGTCCGCGAGCGCGATCGTCTCGGGCTCCAGACGACGCGCCGTCGCGACGACGGCCGCGCGTGCGTCCTCGAATCCGATCACGGCGCGGCGGCGCCGGCGATCCGACGTTCGTGGGCGTAGACGTTGAAATGCGAATCGCGTAAGAAGCCGACGAGCGTGATGCCGAATTCGCGCGCGAGATCGACGGCGAGACTGCTCGGTGCGGAGACGGCGCAGAGCACGGGGGCGCGCGCGGCGAGCGTTTTCTGCACGAGCTCGTAGCTCGCGCGACCGCTCACGAGCACGACGCATTCCGAGAGCGGCGTCTTGCGGTTGAGGAACGCCCAACCGATCAGTTTGTCGAGCGCGTTGTGGCGGCCGACGTCCTCGCGCACGGCGAGTAACGTCCCGTCGCGATCGAATAACGCCGCCGCGTGGAGGCCGCCCGTCTTCTCGAACACGCGCTGCGTCTCGCGCAGACGCTCCGGGAGCGCGACGATCGTCGCCGCGTCGACGACGAAGGGGTCGTCGAGCGGCGCGACGCCCGCGATGTGGAGCGCCTCGAGACTCGCCTTGCCGCAGATACCGCACGCGCTCGTCGTCGTGAAGTGTCGCTCGAGCGCGTCGAGCGGCGGCAGGTCGCCGCGTGCGAGATCGACGTTGACGATGTTGTATTGTTGGTCGGGCGCGACCTCATCCGAAAGGCAGTACGACATGCCGCGCAGGTCGGCGAGGCTCGCGAGCACGCCTTCGTTATATAAGAATCCGGCTGCGAGTTCGAAATCGTTGCCGGGCGTGCGCATCGTGATCGCGATCGTCTTCGTCGCGTCGCCCGCGCGCAGACGGATCTCGAGCGGTTCCTCGGTCGCGAGCCGATCGAAGCCGCGCTTCGCGACGCCGCCGTCGATGCGGACGATGCGCGTCTCGACGGTCGGACCCGGGCGCGTCTCGACGTTCGCGTCGATCACGCGTTCACTCCGGCTGCCGCGCCGCCGCGCGCGGATCGCCCGACGACGACTTGCCGGCCTCGATCAACGACTCGCGCAGGACGTACCCGCCGACGAGCGTCAGCATCGACCCGAGAAGCGTCTTCACCCGACCGTTCACCGGGATGAATTTCAAGATCGCCGGAACGAGGCCCCCGCCCAGAAGCGTGAAGGCGCCGACTTTTTTGCCCCGCGGCCCCGAAAACATCGGGTCGCCGAGCTTTCCCGCGTGGCGACGGAACGCGAGGACGAGCGCGACTTCGGCCGCCGCCGCGACCGACTCCAAACGCTCGATTTTTCGGAGCGTCTCGTGCGGCACCTCACGTTCGAGCGCGAGCAAAGCGGCGTTGAGCGCGCACGCTCCGGCGACGCCCGAACAGAGACTGAACGCCGGGATGTGCCGCTTGCCGATCGCCCACACCGGGATCGCGGTCGCGCTGAGCAGCACGCCCGTGTAGCCGCACAAGAACGCGCCGATCGAGGCTTGCAGCGGATCGAGCAATCGCGGGAGCGCGAGACGGCGGATCCAACCGAGCGAGGCGGGCAGGAGGCCGTCGCGCGCCGCCTGCGCGGCCGCCGCGAGCGTCGTCGGCAACGAAAACGCGATGAGGCTCCACACGCCCATCGACATCACCGACTTGAACTTCACGACGCGGAGCATGTGCAGGAAGCGTTCGGGCCGACCGAGGTGCGCGATGAGGATCGCCGGACACGACGTCGCGAGCGCGAACGCGACGTACCGCGCGTTGCGTTTGAGCGTACGATCCTCGTCGTCGCCCGCGAGAAACACGAGGATCCCCGAGCCGCCCATGACGCCGCCGAGAAAGAGATACGAGATGACCTGCCAGCCCCACTCGGGCTCGCGTAACAGCGGCCGTTCGTAATACGTCGGCGGGAGCGTCGGCGGCGGCGCGTGCGTCACGCGCGCGTACGGAAGATCGCGAGACCCGCCGCCACGAGCGCGATCGCGGCGACCGCCGCGCTCGAATATCCGGCGCGCTGGTGCGTCGACGGAAGCACGGGACGCTCGGGCAGATTGTAGGCGCCGGGCGCTTCCGTGAGCAGAAAGAACGCGTTGAGATCGCCGACCGACGTATCGGTGTCGACGCCGTAGAGATACGATTCCGTGCCGCGCGCGCGGAGCGTCTCGACGCGCGCCTTCGCGCGTACCTGCAATTCCGCGACGTCGCCGAACTGGATCGATTCCGTCGGACACGCCTTCGCGCACGCGGGCTCGAGGTTCGCCTTCTGGCGGTCGTAGCAGAGCGTGCACTTCCCCGCGACGCCGCCGCGCGTCTGCGTCGCGTCGTCGTGCGTGCGGCCGTCCGCGGCGAACGCGCGACCCTTCGTGTAATCGGCGTGACCGATGATGTCGACGACGCCGAACGGACACGACGGCACGCAGTAGCCGCACCCGTTACAGACGTCGGGCTGGATGTAGACGTCGTCGAACTCGTTGCGCACGATCGCGCCCGTCGGACACGCCTCGAGACAGCCGGCGTTCGTGCAGTGCTTGCACACGTCGCTCATCATGAGCCACTTGCTCAGATCGGGCGGCGCTTCGGGCGGCGCGATCTGCTCGACGAACGCGACGTGACGCCACGTCGTCCCCGCGAGATGCGACGTGTTGTCGTACGACTCGCCCGTGAATTCCAAACCGTCCGCGGGCAACTGATTCCACTGCTTGCAGGCGACCTCGCAGGCCTTGCAGCCGATGCAGAGCGTCGTGTCGGTGAAAAATCCCATCGACATCAGCGGACCCCGTCGTCCTTTCCGTGCGCGCGCGACGTGCCGTGTTCGGTCCGTTGCGCCGGCGGCACGGGCCGATCGGCGACCCCGTCGTGCGGTCGATACGACGACCGCCGCCCGACGCGGAGATCGCACGACAACGATTTCGCCTCGTGGATCGAGACGTTGGGATCCATCGCGAGCGGGATGAGTTCGCCGACGGCGTCGCCGTTCGCGAGCCCGAGCGCGCCGTAGTTATACGGAACGCCGACCTGATGGACGCGCCGACCCTTCCCGAGTCGCAGCGTCCGCATCCGTCCGCTCACGAGCGCGCGCGCTTCGATCGAGCCGAGTCGCGTCGAGATCGTCACCCAGTCGCCGCTCCGCACGTGCTTGAGCACGGCGAGCTCCGGATCGATCTCCGCGAAGAGTTCCGGCTGGAGTTCCGCGAGCCACGGCACGTAGCGCGTCATGATCCCCGAATGTTCGGTGAGACGATACGTCGTGAGCGCGTACGGAAAATCGGAGCTCTCGATCGGATTGTACGGATTGTCGTCGCGCCGCCATTCGCGCAAGACGGGATTGTGCTGTTGCGTGTAGACGGCGTTGCGCACGATCGATTCGAGCGGTTCGTAGTGCGCGGGGAGCGGCCCGTCCTTGAGCGCGCGCGGCGCGAACAACTGCGCGAGCCCGTCGCGTTGCATGATGAACGGATCGCTCCCGGCGTGCGCGTCGACGCCCGAGGCGCCGGGCTTCGCGGGCGCGCCCGGTTCTTTGTCGAGCGGAAAATCGGGGACGTCGAGCCCCGTCCACGTCCGCTCGTCCGCATCCCAATAGACGTACTTCTTGCGTTCGCTCCACGGCTCGCCTTGCGGGTCCGCCGACGCGCGATTGTAGAGCATGCGCCGATTCGCGGGCCACGCGAAACCCCAACCGAGCGACGCGTCGTCGTCGCCGTGCCGATTGCGCGCGTGGTTCGTATCGCCCGCCATGACGCCCGTGAAGATCCAACAGCCGCTCGCCGTCGAACCGTCGGCCGCGAGATCGGCGAACGCGTCGACGCGTCGTGCGTCGTCGGGCGCGACGCCCGGCTCCGCATAGTATCCGTTGATCTCGCGCAAGACTTTGTGCGCCGAGGGTTCGCCCGCGGCACGTTCGGCCGGATCGTCGCTCTCGTAGTCCCACGTGAGATCGAGGAGCGGACGGTCCTTCGGATCGGTCGAGTCCGCGTACGCCGCGCGCAACCGCTTGCCGAGTTCGTAGAAGTACCGGAGATCCGAACGCGCCTCGCCGACGGGCGCGATCGCCCGATCGTGCCATTGCAACAGGCGATTCGTATTGACCATCGTGCCTTCTTTTTCGAGAATCGTCGCCGCGGGAAGCGCGAACACTTCCGTACCGATTCGCGCCGGATCCGCGCCCTCGCGCTTCCAGAACGACGCCGTCTCCGTCTCGTACGCGTCGATCGCCACCATCCACTTCAACCGCCCCATCGCGGCGCATGCGAGTTCGCCGTTGAGCCCGGAGACCGCCGGATTCTGACCGATCACGAAGTAGCCTTCGACGTAGCCGTCCTTCATCGAGATCTGCGTCGGTAGCGCCGAGTAATCGCCCGCGATCTGCGGCAGGTGCTCGAAGAGAAAATCGTTCTCCGGCGTCGCCTTGTCGCCGTAGTACGCTTTGAGGAGCGACACGACGTACTTCGGCGCGTTCGCCCACCAGCCGGTCGGCACGGTGATGCCGCGCAGGTAGTCCGCGAGCGTCTGCTCCTCGCGCAACGCCGACGGCATCGGCAGATATCCCGGGAGCATGTCGTAGAGCGTCGGAACGTCGGTCGCGCCTTGGATGTTCGCGTGTCCGCGCAGCGCCATGATCCCGCCGCCCGGCCGCCCCACGTTACCGAGCAACATCTGCAAGATCGCGGCCGTCCGGATGTACTGCACGCCGACCGTGTGCTGCGTCCAACCGACCGCGTACGCGAAGCACGTCGTGCGTTCGCGACCGCTATTGCTCGCGAGCGCCTCGAAGATCTTCTCGAACGAATCGCGCGGCATGCCGCACGTCTCCTCGACGAGATCGACCGTGTAGCGCGCGAAGTGACGGCGCAACACGCTCAGCACGCAACGCGGATGCCGCAGCGTCTCGTCGCGCTTGGGCACCTCGACCGTCCCCGCGCCGTCGAAACGCGGGACCGTCTCCGTCTCGAACTGCCACGACGATTGATCGTAGGTTCCGGGCGCGCCCGTCCCGCAATCGTTGCCCATCATCGCCTGGCTCCCGCGATCGTGCGGATGCGGGTCGGACGGATCGCCCGTGTTGAAGCCCGAGAACAACCCGTCGAGATCTTCCGTGTCGACGAAATCCTCACCGACGAGAAACGACGCGTTCGTGTACGCGGAGACGTATTCCGCGAAGTAGCGCTCCGTCTCGAGCACGCGATTGATGAGCGCGCCGAGAAACACCATATCCGAACCGCTCCGCAGCGGCGCGTAGATGTCGGCGAGCGCGGAGGTACGCGTGAAGCGCGGATCCACGTGCACGATCGTCGCGCCGCGCTCCTTCGCTTCCATGACGAAGCGAAACGCGACCGGGTGACACTCCGCGAAATTGGAGCCTTCGATCAAGATGCAGTCGCTGTTGCGGAGATCCTGCACGAACGTCGTCGCGCCGCCGCGACCGAAAGAGGCGCCGAGACCCGGCACCGTCGAGCTATGTCATATTCGGGCTTGATTCTCGACCGACACGACGCCGCACGCCTTGAACAGCTTCTGTAAGAGATAGTTCTCCTCGATGCCGAACGTCGCGCCGCCGAGCGAACAGATGCCGAGCGTGTGGTTGACGCGCTTCCCGTTCGGCAGATCGCGCACGAACGTCCGCTCGCGCGACTCCTTGAAGCGCTCCGCGATCCGATCGAGCATCCAATCGACGGGCTTCTCTTCCCACACGTCGCTATTGGGCGCGCGATACTTCCCCGTGGTCCAGCGCGCCTCGTTGACGGTCATACCGAAGATGGCCGACCCTTTGGGGCAGAGTTTTCCGCCCGAAATCGGGCTCGCGGGGTTGCCTTCGACGTCGAGGAGCTTCCCCGCATCGTCGACGTAGGCGAGCGTGCTACATCCGACGGCGCAGTACGGACAGACGCTCGTCACCGCGCGACCGCGTTCGGTCCGCGATTCGAGCGCGCGCGAACGCGCGGACTCCACGTTCGGTACCATGCCGACGCGCTCGCGCAAACGGAGGCGACCGAAGATCCGGGCGCCGATGGTTGCGAGATCCGACGCACCGAGCATGCGAGGGTCGTACCCGGAATCGGACGTCGCCCCGCGGCCGCGCGGAAAGAGCGACCCGTGCGACGGAGAACGCCCTACGCGATGGATTGGAACCCCGAGCGCGGACGCGTCGAAGCCGAATCGACGCGCACCGAACATTGGTCGCTTTGGGGACCGTATCTCGGCGAACGCCAATGGGGCACGGTTCGCGAGGACTACAGCGCGGACGGCGACGCCTGGTCGTACCTTCCGTTCGAACACGCGCGCTCGCGCGCGTATCGTTGGGGCGAGGACGGCATCTTCGGCATCTCCGACAAACACCAGCACCTCTGCTTCGCGCCCGCCTTCTGGAACGGCAACGACGCGATCCTCAAAGAACGCTTCTACGGACTCGGCGGCCATCAGGGCAATCACGGCGAGGACGTCAAAGAGTGTTATTACTTCCTCGACAACGTGCCGTCGCACGCGTACATGAAGGCGCTCTACAAATATCCGCACCGCGCGTTTCCGTACGACCGCCTGCTCGCGGAGAACGCGAGACGCACGCGCGACGACGCGGAGTTCGAACTCGTCGATACGGGGATCTTCGACGACGACGCGTATTTCGACATCGTCGTCGAGTACGCGAAGCGCTCGCCGACCGACATCCTCGCGCGCATCACCGCGACCAATCGCGGAGACGCGAACGCGACGTTGCACGTGCTCCCGCAGCTCTGGTTCCGCAACGAATGGTCCTGGTCCGCGGGTCAGCCGCACGGCCGCATCGTCCCCGATCCCGTGCGACCCAACGTCTACGTCGCGACGCACGAGACGCTCGGAACGTACCGTCTCGAAGCGCGTTCCGGCGCGACGCCGCTCTACACCGAAAACGAGACGAACGACGCCGCGCTCTTCGGCACGCCGAACGCGCGACCGTACGTGAAGGACGGCATCGATCGCGCCGTGGTCCGCGGCGAGACGGGCGCGACGAATCCCGAACCGTTCGGGTCGAAGCTCGCGCTCCACTACGTGCTCGACATCGCGCCGGGTGCGGCGCGGAGCGTCTGCCTGCGACTCGCGAGCGATGCCGACGCGATCGCCGATGCCGACGGCGGATTCGACGAAACGTTTCGCGAGCGCGCGTGGGAGGCCGACCGCTTCTACGCGGCGCTCGATCCGTATCCGTCGGCCGCGGAACCGCACGCGATCCAACGCGCCGCGATGGCGGGACTGCTCTGGTCCAAGCAGTTCTACTTCTACGTCGTGCGCGATTGGCTCGCGGGCGACCCGTTACAACCGGCCCCGCCGCCCGAACGGAAAAACGGCCGAAACGCCGAGTGGAAGCATCTCTACAACGACTCGATCATGTCGATGCCCGACACGTGGGAGTATCCGTGGTACGCCGCGTGGGATCTCGCCTTCCACACGGTCGTCCTCGCGCTCGTCGATCCGACCTTCGCGAAGGCGCAACTCATCGCGCTCACGCGCGACTGGTTCATGCATCCGAGCGGCGCGCTTCCGGCGTACGAGTGGTCGCTCGGCGACGTGAACCCGCCCGTCCACGCGTGGGCGGCGTATCGCGTGTTCCAGATCGAACACAAGATGTACGGCATCGCCGACTACGTCTTTCTCGAGCGCGTCTATCACAAATTATTGATGAACTTCACCTGGTGGGTCAACCGCGAGGATCCGACGGGCGCGAACGTCTTCGCCGGCGGCTTCATGGGGCTCGACAACATCGGAATCTTCGACCGCAGCGAACCGCTCCCGACGGGCGGACACATCATCGAATCGGACTCGACGAGCTGGGTCGCGGTCTACGCGCTCGACATGATGGCGATCGCGCTCGAACTCGCGCAGCACGACGTCGCCTACGAGGACGTCGCGAGTAAGTTCTTCGAGCATTTCCTCTACATCGCGAACGCGATGAACGGGAGCGCGGACGCGCCGGGCCTATGGGACGAAGCGGACGGATTCTATTACGACAAACTCGTCCTGCCGAGCGGCGAGACCCACCCGATGCGCGTCCGTTCGCTCGTCGGCCTCATCCCGCTCTTCGCCGTCGAAACGTTGCAGGACGATCTCGTCGCGAAGCTGCCGAATTTTCGGCGACGCGTCGCGTGGTTCATCGAGAACCGACCCGAGCTCAGCCGGAACGTGGCGCGGATGGACGAAGGCGGGATGGAGGACCGGCGCCTGCTCGCCGTGCTCGATCGCGACAAGCTCGAACGCTTGCTGCGCGTGATGCTCGACGAGACGGAGTTCCTCGGCGCGTACGGCATCCGCTCGCTCTCGAAATACTACGAAGCGCATCCGATCTCGATCGACGTCGACGGCGTCGGATTCGCCATCGCCTACGAGCCGGCCGAATCGCGCAGTCCGCTCTTCGGCGGAAACTCGAATTGGCGCGGACCGATCTGGATACCGATCAACTACCTCATCATCGAAGCGCTCCAGAACTTCCACTTCTTCTACGGAGACGAATATCGTGTCGAATTTCCGACGGGTTCGGGCGTGCGGTTGACGCTGTGGGAAGTCGCGACGGAACTCTCGCATCGCTTGCTCGGCATCTTCGCGCGCGAGAACGGGAGGCGCGCGTTCAACGGCGGCGTCGAAAAATTTCAGAACGATCCGCATTTCCGCGATCTCTTCCTCTTCCACGAATACTTCCACGGCGATAACGGGGCGGGGATCGGCGCGTCGCATCAAACCGGCTGGACCGCGCTCGTGGCGAAGCTCGTACAGCAGATCGGCGAGTACGAGTCCGCCGGAAAATCGCCGCTCGAATGGCGGTACGACGCGGTGCCCGCCACGGCGGTCGAACGATGATCGGCGTCCGCGGACCGGCGGTCGACGCGGGATCGCACTACCCGCTCGGCGCGACCTGGGACGGCATGGGCGTGAACTTCGCGCTCTTCTCCGATCACGCCGAGCGCGTGGAGCTCTGCCTCTTCGATCAGCGCGGACGACGCGAACTCCACCGCCTGCCGTTACCGAGTTACTCGAACGGCATCTGGCACGGCTACGTCTCGGACGCGAGGCCCGGCCTGCGCTACGGCTTCCGCGTTTCGGGCCCCTACGACCCCGCGCGCGGGCATCGCTTCAACCCGCACAAACTCTTGCTCGATCCGTACGCGAAAGCCGTCGCGGGCGGCCTGCGCTGGAGCGACGCGCATTTCGGATATCGACTCGGCGCGCCGCGCGCGGATCTCTCGTTCGACCGACGCGACAACGCGTCGGGGATGCCGAAATCGGTCGTCGTCGACACCGCGTTCACGTGGGGCACCGATCGCGCGCCGCGCACGCCGTGGAGCGATACCGTGATCTACGAGCTCCACGTCCGGGGGTTCACGATGCAGTTCCCCGGCGTTCCGGCTCCGATGCGCGGGACGTACCTCGCGCTCTCGTCGCCGCCGGTCCTCGAGTATCTCAAGCGGCTCGGGATCACGGCGGTCGAACTCTTGCCCGTGCACGGATTCGTCGACGATCGCCATCTCGCCGAACGACGCCTGCGAAATTATTGGGGCTACAACTCGCTCTCGTTTTTCGCGCCGCACGGGCCGTATCTCAGCGGCGACAGCTTCCACGAATTCAAGACGATGGTCAAGCAGTTCCACCACGCCGGCATCGAAGTGATCCTCGACGTCGTGTACAACCACACGGCCGAGGGGAATCAGGCCGGTCCCACGCTCTCGTTTCGCGGCATCGACAACGCATCGTACTATCGGCTCGCCGAGGACAAGCGCTACTACGACGACGTGACGGGGACGGGCAACACGCTCGATCTCGATCACCCGCGCGTGCTCCAGATGGTGATGGATTCGCTCCGGTATTGGGTCGAGGACATGCACGTCGACGGGTTCCGTTTCGATCTCGCGCCCGCGCTCGCGCGCGGTCCGAGCGGCGTCGATCTACACAGCGGTTTTTTCAAAGCGGTCGTTCAAGATCCGGTGCTCGCGCGCGTCAAGATGATCGCCGAACCGTGGGACGTCGGGCCGGGCGGTTATCAGGTCGGACGGTTTCCGGCCGGATGGTCGGAATGGAACGACAAGTATCGCGACTGCGTCCGCCGTTTCTGGCAGGGTAACGACGGACTCGTGCCCGAGCTCGCGTCCCGTCTGACGGGCTCGAGCGATCTCTTCGAGCACGGCGGCCGTCGCGTCCGCTCGTCGATCAACTTCGTCACCGCGCACGACGGCTTCACGATGCGCGATCTCGTCAGCTACAACGGCAAGCACAACGAGGCCAACGGCGAGGACAATCGCGACGGGAGCGACGCGAACAACAGTTGGAACTGCGGCGTGGAAGGCCCGACCGACGATCCGGCGATTCGCGCGCTCCGCGCGCGACAGAGTCGGAACATGATCGCGACGCTGCTCTGCTCGCAAGGCGTGCCGATGCTCCTCGCCGGCGACGAATTGGGAAAATCTCAGCGCGGCAACAACAACGCCTACTGTCAGGACAATCCCGTATCGTGGCTCGATTGGTCGTCGCCCGACGATCCCGATCTGCACGACTTCGTGGCGGCCGTCATCGAGTTACGCAGGCGTTGCCCCGCGCTCCATCGCGAGCGGTTCTTCCACGGCGGCGAGGTCGCCGACGGCAAGCGCAAGGACGTCGTCTGGCTGCGCATCGACGGCACCGAGATGAGCGGCGGCGACTGGTACGACGGCGCACGCCGCGCGGTCGGATTGATGTTCTGCGGCGACGATACGACGGCCGAGGGCGAACGATGCATCCTGATCTTTCTCAACGCCCACGATGCGGAACTCGAACTCACGCTTCCGACGACCGAGGGGCCGTGGGATCTCTATCTCGACACGGCGGGGGATCCGCGCGGCAACGTCAACGATCCGATTCCGATGGGTCCGACGCACGCGATCGGCGCGCGCTCGTTCGTGCTGTTCAAATCGCGTCCGAAACCGATCGAATGACGCCCGACGTCGCCTACCTTCCGCCCGAACTCGAACGCGGCGCGCGCGCGTGGGGGATCGCGGTCAATCTGTACGCGCTCCGTTCCGCTCGCAACTGGGGTATCGGCGATTTCGGCGACCTCCGCGCCGTCGTGGCGTGGGCCGCGTCGATCGACGCGGACACGCTCGGCGTCAACCCGCTCCACGCACTGCACTATCTCGATCCCGAAGCGGCGAGTCCGTACTCGCCGTCGAGCCGCTATTTTCTCAATCCGATCTACATCGACGTCGAGTCGGTCGCGGAATTTCGCGCCGACGTTCCCGCCGCGCGCGTACCCGTCGGGTCGGCAGGCGTTGAACGGACCCTGGCCGGCTACCTGAACCTCGCCGGCGTGCGACCCGCCGACATGCCGCTGGGCCTGGCGAGCGACTACAGCGCGTTCCTGCGGGCCGGGATACCGATCGGCGGCATCACGACCGGGTCCTCTGGCCGCAAGACCGCCACGCAGGCTCGGCTGTGGGGCGGTCGCCCCGGGGTCCCGTTCGACCCGAACTATCAGGGAGCCGCGGACACGATCGCGAACGTCGACCGCGGCACGCTGGCCGTCACCGGGCCCGCGGTGGCTTTCGCCGTCGGCACCTATGCGCAGTCCACGCAGGGGCCCAACGGGGTCCCCC
>CAZZXB010000088.1:0-12826 GCA_964658025.1 uncultured Janthinobacterium sp. | reverse complement strand
TTTCGCGCGGGAGCCGCACGCGGCGATGCGGCGGCGCTCGAGGCGCTCGGCCTCGCGAACATTCGAGGATGCGGTATGACGCAAGACATGCATGCGGCGGGCGCGTTATTCGATCGCGCCGTAGCGCGTGGAGCGCGCGATCCCTTCGCGCGTGGATACGTCGCGTACGCGCGTTCCGCAGGTGCGGCCGGCGCCGATTTCGACGCGGCGCACGCATCGTTCGAGACGGCGCTCGCCGCCGGCGATCCCTTCGCCGCCGAGATGCTCGCGTGGATGGAATTCTACAAACTCCCGTTTCCCGACGAGCGCGCCGCGTACGCGTTCGAGGTGCGTGCCGCGAACGGCGGCGATTATTACGGCATCGCGAATCGCGGGTCGGATCTGATGGAGGGCGTCGGAACGGAGGCCGACCCGAAAGCCGGTCTCGCGCTCTTACTCGCGCATCGAACGGTGCAGGCGACGTACCACCTCGGATACGCGTACGTCTATCCGTCGGCCGCCTACGGGCTTCCAGCGGGCGACGTCGCGCACGGACTCGATCTCATGAAACGGGCGGCCGCGGCCGGGAGCGGTCGCGCGAAATTCAATCTCGTCGTGTATTATCGCGAGCATCACGACTACGGCATCCTCCGCGACAACGCAGAATCGTGGCTTGCAGACGTGCGGAAGCTCATTCCGGAGAGCGACGGAGATCTGCAACTCGGCTATCTCTTATCGAACGGCTACGGGCTCGCGCGAGACGGTCCGCGTGCGATCGAACTCTTCCGAAAGGGCGCCGCGCTCGGCAATTTGATCGGCGTGGAAGACGTCGCGATCGATACGCTCGCGGGACGCGACGGCGTGAAGGCCGATTGGGACGCGGGGATGCGTATGCTTCAGGATTGCGCGAACCGGGGCAGCGCGCAGGCCAAGCGCGATCTCGCATTCATCCTCCAGAACGATTATCAGACCGTCGCCGTCCCGAACGAGCAACCGTATTATCCCGACCCCAACAACCCGCAAAATCCGCTCTGGCAACGCCAGCACCCGATCGGCACGTTGCCCCTTCCGGGGAGCGCCGGTTCGCCGACGTACGGAAACCCGTATTGAGCGAGGCCGTTTCTCGCCCGAGTCGGAGCGCACGGAGAGGCCGCGCGCTTCTCGCCGTTTGTGCGACGACGCTGACGCTCGCGTTCGCGCCGCTCGAGGCAAAGGAGCACCATATGTCATCGCACGCGATCGAGTTTTCGAACGACCTCCGTCGATACACCCGTCGCGTCGACGTCTTTCACGTCTCGCAGACGATCACGACGCGGACCGCCATCCATCCCGAACGGCTCGAGTCGAACGCGGACGTCGTCAGGCAAGAGGTCGACGACCCCGCCCGCATCGACGCGATCTTCGCGCACGTGGCGGAAGCGAAGGCGAGCCCGTCGGATCGGAGCACGGAATATCGGTGGAAGCTCGTCTTCATCGATGCCGACGGCAAACGCCTCTCCGAACTCTACGCCTCCGCGATCGCCCCGAACGGCATGATCGACGGCAAAACGGTCGCCTTCGCAAACGAGACGTTGCAACGTTGGCTCCGTAGCGAATTCGCACCCGAAGACGCCGCGTTTTTCAAGAAATACAAATCGTAGTATCGCCCCGTCGTAGACGCGAGGAGCCGGACGTGAACGAAGGTCGCACCGCGAACGCTGGGAAGGGGCCTCCAGCCGACGATTGGTCGCCGCAAGAGCGAGCGCAGCTCGCCGCGCAGCAGACGCATCCGTTGGTCGACGCGCATGTGGCCGGGTCGGAGTCGTTCGCAAACGCGCCGAAGGGCGTGACGGTCGAAACGTTGCTCGTGCCGACGCTCGATAAGCCGGGCGATCCGTACGTCCATTTCGGATCGCTCCGCGTCGAACGAGATCTCGTCGGTGATTTTTCGGCGGCGCAACGGTATCTCGCGAAGGATCCCGAAGCGGTCGGCGCGCTGTACGCGATGCAGCACGAGAAGAATCCGCTTACCGTCGCGCGGATCGGCGACGGCGACGACAAGTTCCAAGCGCTCCACAACACGATCCGCTGGGATCCGCATTCGGCGCTCCTCAACGTAAACGGTTCGAAGCAAACGCCCGCCCTCGGACTCTTGCACGAAGAAGGTCACGCGCTCGAATTCGATCGCGACCCGCAGCGCTTTGCGGAGAACGTCTCGCGCGAATCGCAGCGATTCACGACCGCGGAAGAACAACGGAACATCCGCGGTTTCGAGGACCGAGCGTTGCGATATCTCTCCCACGAGGGCAAACGCGACGACCACGGCGGTATCGCCTACGACACGACCGCTCCCGCGCAGACGGTCGTCGTGTCGGGGCCGCCGCTTCACGATCCCGACGCCGTTCGGGCGGCGATCCATAACGAGCGGTTCGCGCTCGCGATGCAAGGGTATCGACCGCCGCCGGCCGCCGTTCCGACATCGACGATCGAGCCGTGGAACGGGAAGCCGACCTCGGGGGCGTTCCTCCACCTCGATCCGCACACGGTCGCGCAACACGTCGGCGGCGGCCGTTACGTCACGTTCGACGTAGCGAAAGATCTCCACGGCGTCGTCCCACCCGAGAACGATCCGACGATCCGGATCGACGAGCGGGGCCACGTGCTCCACGCACGCGATCGTGCCGCGAACGGCCGTGCGACCGAGCATTCGGGGCACGACGCAAACCGAACGCCTTCGGAACGAGACCACGCGAACGGCGATTCCGCGGCCGGTGCGCGACCGAACTCGCAAACGCTCTTACACGTTTTCGAAGACGGTCGAATGCAGACGGTCGGAACCGGGCATCGGCAACTCGGCAAGGTCTTCAACGTCGGGCCGTTGATCGGTCTGCACAACGAGCGCGACGGTGAGACGACGATGTACCCTCGGCAAGAGCTGCTCGACAATACGCCGACCGAGCGACGTCCGGCGCTCGAAGCGGCCTTACGCGACGGGCGCGAACTCGAGATCGACATCGGTCGACACGGCCTCGTCGTCCACGACGTCACGCCGGCGCATCGACCGGCACCGTCCGTCGCCCGCGGGCGAGCGGTCGGCCCGTCCGATACGAAGCACGATCTCGGCCTATGATCGGTTCGTGCCGCCACGGTCGTCCACCGGGCACGATTCTCGTCGCCCGCGTGACGCTTCTCTCGCTCGCGCTCGTCGGAGCGTCCGTCCACGAACCGTGCGATGCCGACCCCGCGCCGCACGGCGAACGAGACTTCGAGACGCACGCCTACATGGGAACGCGAGAAGTTCGGCACGTCGCGGAGGCCGACTCGTGGCGATCGGGCGGTGCGGACTACGACGGAGTTTTCGACGTTCGGGCGTCGCGGACGAGCGAGCGCTTCGGAAGTCGGTTGCTCGAAACCGAGACGCGTTTCTTCGCCGTTCGTTCCGGCGGATACCGACCCGACGCGGCGATGCGTGAGGTCGTCGTTCGCGACGAGCGCGTCGACGAAACCGGAGACGTGCTCCTCGACGAGTCCGAAGTCGATCGCGCGACGTTCGGATATCTTCGGACGGATTCCGGAATCGTCGCCCACTCGCCGTTCGACGGTATCGATCGAAAATCGATCGTTACGACCTACGATACGCCGCCGATCGTCGACGCGGCGCGACCCGGCATCCGTACGAACCAACCGGCGCGTTCGGAAGAAACCTCGATTTCGGACCAGCTCGGCGCTGCCGGCGACGGGAGTATCTCCGAGCGCGTCGCTGCCGACGGAACGGTCGAGGGGAGCAGTCAGGACTTCGTGTTGCATAATAGCTTCGAGCAGCACGCCGACGGATCGGGAAGCGAGAGCTCATCGGCTCCGGGATTTTCGAACGCCGATGTCCGGATCGCGGCCGCGACGGCCGCGCCCACGGGCGGTGCCTACACGATTCTCGTGACGAGTAGTTCCACCGGCCGGGAGGTCGGACCGCCGCCGTATCCGGTGCAGAAGGGCGCGACGACGGTCCCCGACTGGTATCCCGGCGGAAAGGCGCTCCCGGCGGACACGTATGTCGTCACGGTGTCGGGAACGGCGGACGCGACCGTTCCCGACGTCTGCGGCGCGGCGAGTCGAGGCCGTCTCGCGCATCGGGTGATCGCTCGCCGTAGTCGGACGCGGATTACCGGCATCACCGAAGTCGATGCGGATGAAACATACTCGGCGGGTCGGATCCTGTTGTGCGAGATCGAGCGGCGTCACGCGGAAAACTACGACAATGAGTCGGGCAAACGCACGTCGACGGACGACACGACGACGACGCTCGGAATAACGAAGCTCTACGGTAACGATGCGACGGTTGAGGCTCGCGATCGGTCCGACGGAGCTTCGTCCAAAGATCGTCGCACGAACGCTCCGTCGGCATCAGGCAGGCTCAAAAAGCCCGTATCGAACATCCGGGATGCTAGCAGCGAAGCTGCGAAGCGAGCCGAACCATGAATTCGTGCGGGTCGATGCGGGCGCGCGCGCAGAGCGCGTCGAGATCGGTTCGGTCGTCGATGAGGGCGAGCGACGTGCCGATCGGTGGTCGCGTCGCATGGAGTTGCGCGTACTGCATGCCGACCGCGCGGAGGCCCGGGATCGCGTCCGGCTCGCGCGGCAAGCCTTCGGCGTATCCGCAGCGTACGACGATCGCGAACCCGTCGGGAGGAAGGCGGCGCGTTCCGTAACCGACGCGCTGGCCGCGCGATCGTTCGACGGAAACGATCGGAGCGTCGAGCCGAAAGACGGAGCGTACGTCGATCGTCGCGCCGAGACGGAAACCGAACAATCCGATGCCGACGCGCGCGAAGCTTCCGCTGCCTCCGGATCGTGCGAGCGCCGCCGTTCCGTCGAAATCGGTCGCGACGATCGAGACGTTCGCCGTGCGTAGGATCGCGAGCGCGGCTTCGAACGCCGCGCGCTGTTCGGCGGCCGCGGCTTCGTCCGTGAGGTGGCTCCAACACTCGATCGCGAGCGCGTCGCTCGCGAGATCCGAGGCCAGGATCGGAATCTCTTCCGGATCGAATCCCGCCCATCCGATCGCCGGGCGAACGCCGATGCGGACGCGCGCGATCCGACGCGCGTCCGAAGCCCACGCACGTGCGACGTCGATCGCGTCGCGAGACGAGCAATTCGGTATGCCGCCGCGATCGAGGACGTCCGCGATGCGATCGATCGGAACGTCGGCGAAGGTCGCGATCGGACGGGCCGTGGCGTCGCGGAGCGCGTCGAACTCCTCGACGTCCGCGACGAAGTAACCGGCGACGTCGTCGTCGATCGCGCGGACGATCCGTCGCGCGCCGACGCCGTAGCCGTCGGCTTTGACGACCGCCCGAATCGGCGCGCCCGCGAACGCGCTCCAGGCGCGCGCGTTGTGCGCGAGCGTCGCGTCGTCGATCTCGAACGTCGGTCGCACGCGTTACGCGTCGACCGCGATGCCGCTCCCGGATTCGACGACGCCGATGACGGCGGCGAGCGCGTCCGGTTCCCGCAATCCCTCGAGCAACGTCGGCAGGCCGTCGGGCGGACACGCGATCAGGAGACCGCCGCTCGTCTGCGCGTCGCTGAACAATAATCGTAGATCGTCCGGCACCTCGTCCGCGAACGAGACGAACGCCGCGTGCTCCGCCGCGTTACGACGCGATCCGCTCGGCGCGATGCCGCGCGCGACCAGCTCGCGCGCGAGCGCGTAGACGGGGACGCGCGCGGCGGAGATGCGGAGCGCGACGCCGCTCGCGCGCGCGAGTTCGCCCGCGTGGCCGAGCAAGCCGAAACCCGTCACGTCGGTCGCGGCGTTCGCGTGCGCCGCGAGCATCGCGCGCGCCGCCGACGCGTTGAGCGTCGTCATCCAGCGCACGGCTTCCGCCATCTGCGTCTCGTCGATCGCGTCTTTTTTCAACGCGCTCGCGAGCACGCCGGTTCCGATCGGTTTCGTGAGCACGAGCGTATCGCCCGGTCGCGCGCCCGCATTCGTGACGATCGCTCGCGGATCGATCGTTCCGATCACGGCCATGCCGTACTTCGGCTCGTCGTCTTCCACGGTATGTCCGCCGACGATCGGGATCCCGGCCTCGCGCGCGGTCGCGGCTCCGCCCGCGAGGATCCGCGCGAGGAGTTCGGGACCGAGCGATTCCATCGGGAACGTCGCGATGTTGAGCGCCGAGAGCGGCGTGCCGCCCATGGCGTAGACGTCGGAGAGCGCGTTCGCCGCGGCAATGCGGCCGAAATCGTATGCGTCGTCGACGATCGGCGTGAAGAAATCGACCGTCTGTACGATCGCGAGATCGTCGCGAACCATAACGATGCCCGCGTCGTCGTTCGTGCCGTAGCCGACGAGGACGTTCTCGTGATGGGATCGCGGTAAGCCGCGCAAGACTTGCGCGAGATCGGCCGAGCCGATCTTACTCGCTCAACCGCCGCCCGCCGTGATGGACGTGAGACGGAATCGCTCGGGTGTCGACATGCCCGCAAGGGTACGACGCTCGGCGCTACGATACCGCGCCCGGGCCGGACGACGCGCGAGCGTTTCGTGGCGCGTCGGCCGGGCGCCGAACCTCGGTCGCGCATCCGGGCGACGTGGGCTCCATCGCAGACGAATCGCGGGCGTTTCCGATCGCAAAGAAGATCGTCGCGCGGCTGGGAGAAGCATCGGAAATGGGGTCTTATGCGAACGCCGCGGCACGCGTGCTCGATTCGGCGTCCAAAGCCGGCGCGACGTACGCCGACGTGCAGTTCTGGACGATCCGCGCGGAGCGGCTCGTCGTGCGCAACGGCGACGTCGTCGACGCGTCGGATACGCGCTCGCTCGGGTACGCCGTGCGCGCGCTCGTCGACGGCAGTTGGGGTTTCTACGGCAGCGATCGGATGACCGACGACGATCTCGATCGCTCGGCCGTCGCGGCGACCGCGATCGCGCGATCCGGCGCGAAGGTCGCGGACCGGATCCTCGCCGTGACGCCGACGGAGAAGATCGTCGCCACGTGGGAGACGCCTTATACGAAAGACCCGGCTTCCGTCCCCATCGGCGACCGGGCCGCGTACTTACTCGGCGTCGAGAAATCGATGCACGTCGCGAAAAACGTCGTCGCTGCGTACGCGTTCGCGAACGTCTGGACGACCGCCAAAGAGTTCTATTCGACGACCGGAAGCGCGATCGCGCAGACGATCCGTCAGAGCGGCGCCGGCTGCGGCGCGACCGCGATCGGCAAGGATCGCGACGCGCAGACGCGCGGCGGTCCGGGCGACTTCGGGCTGTTTCAGGGCGGCGGTTACGAAGTGATCGACGCGGCCGACCTCGCGACGCTCGCGCCGAACTACGGTCGCGAAGCGGTCATCCTCGCGGACGCCCCGGCCCTGCCGACGGGCGTGACCGATCTGCTCCTCGACGGTACGGTACTGAACCTTCAGATGCACGAATCGATCGGACATCCGCTCGAGCTCGATCGTTCGCTCGGCTGGGAGGCGAACTTCTCGGGGATCTCGTGGGTCACGCCCGACAAGGTCGGCAAGATGCGGTACGGGAGCGACCTGCTCAACATCTACTGCGACAACGCGATGCCGCTCGGCATGGCGACCGTCGGGTACGACGACGAGGGCGTCGCGCCGAAGCGCGTACCGCTCATCGAGAACGGTATCTTGCGCGCGTTTCTCTCCTCGCGCGATACGGCGGAACAGGTCGGCTTACCGCAGACGGCGTCGACGCGCGCGCAAGATTGGGCGAGCGTCCCGATGGTGCGCATGTCGAACATCGGTCTCGTGCCGCACGAAGGGACGCTCGAATCGATCGTCGCGGACACGAAGGACGGCGTGCTCGTTTCGGGGATGCGCTCCTGGTCGATCGACGACCACCGGTTGAACTTCCAATTCGGACCGCAGATCGGATACGAAATCAAGAACGGCAAGCGCGGCAAGATCTTCAAGCAACCGACGTATACGGGCGTCACGCCGCAGTTCTGGGGCTCGCTCGATCGCGTCGGCGGCGCGAGCGAATTCAAGGTCTGGGGAACGCCGAACTGCGGCAAGGGCGAACCCGAACAGAGCGGTCGCACGACGCACGCGTGCAGCGTCGCCCGTTTCCGCGACGTCAAGGTCGGGGTGAAGTCCGATGCGTGATCAGGATCGAGCGCTGAGCCTCGCCGAGACCGTGCTCCGCGCGGCGACGGGAGCCGATCAGGCGCAGGTCGCCGTGACGATCTCGGACGCGTCGTACGCGCGTTTCGCGCGCAATTACGTGACGCAGAATCTCGACGCGCAGCAGACGACGATCGCGCTGACGTACTACATCGGCAAGAAAGCGGGGACGGTGCGGAGCGTCGACGCGAGCGCCGCCGGCATCGCGCGGCTCGTCGCGCAGGCGAGGGAACTCGCGCGGCGCGTGCCGCCCGATAACGACTTCCACTCGCTCCCGGCGCCGCAGCGACTCTCCGCGCCGGTCACGAGTTACTACGCGACGACGGCCGAAGCGTCGCCGGACGATCGGATCGAAAAGCTGCTCCCGGTTTTCGCGACGATGAAGCGGGCGAACCTCACGTGCTCCGGCTTCACGACGACGCAAGTGCAGACGCTCGCGCTCGCGAACTCGCTCGGCGTCCGCGTGGCCTACACGGGAACCACGGGCGGCATCCAGGTCAAGGCGATGGCGCCGCAGACGAGCGGCTACGCGGAATCGTACGCGCTCGATTACGGCACGGTCGATAGCGCCTCGATCGCGGACCGCGCGGCGGAGAAGGCGAACGTCTCGCGCGTCCCCGCCGATTTTCCGGCCGGGCGCACGACGGTCGTCCTCGAACCGAGCGCGTTCCAGTCGGCGGTCAAGGCGTTACTCGAAGGGCTCGACGCGCAGAACGTGCTCGACGACAAAGATTCGTGGATGATCGATCGGATCGGGAAACCCGTCTTTTCGCCGAACTTCACGCTCCGTTCCGATTGGAGCGATCCGAAGATCGCGAACGCGCCGTTCGATCCGAGCGACGGCGCGCCCGCGAAGCGGTTCACCTTCGTCGAGAAGGGCGTCCCCATGGCGTACTCGGCGAGCACGTATATGGCGAAAAAATTCAACGTCGCGGCGACGGGCGTTTCGAACAGCATGGTCATCGATCCCGGAACGAAGTCGCGCGAGGAGCTCATCGCGTCGGTCGAACGGGGCGTGCTCGTCTCGCGGACGTGGTACGAACGCGTCGTCGATCCGCGCAAGGCCGCGATCACGGGTCTCACGCGCGACGGCGTCTATCTCATCGAAAACGGGAAGCTGACGAAAACGCTCAAGAACTTCCGCTATTTCGTTTCGATGGTCGACGTGATGAAGGACGTGGAGTTCTCGAATCGCGCCGTGCTCGCCGAGCCCGAATCCGATCTCGGATATTCGTGCGTGTTACCCGACGCGAAGATCGCGAATTTCAACCTCGCCGCACAGACGTCGTTCGCGTAGGAGGCTCCCAATGATGAAGCGTCAGCGTTTTCTCGTATCCACGCTCGGAGCGGCCGCATTCGCGCGCACGACGGGGGCTCCCGCGCTCGCGTCGTTCGCGCGCTCGCACCGAACCGTCACGCGCGTCGCGATCAGACGCCGTCTCGCGAGCGCGGGCTCGCCCGGAGGATGCGGGAACCATCGCAAGCCGTCGTTATTCGGCGGCTACACGCTCGCGAGCATTCTCGGACCTCGCCTCGGCTGAGCGACGGCCGCGCGGGCCGAACGACGGCCGGCGCGTCGCCCGCCCTCGGCCGACGTCGGGCGGCGTGCGCGAGCGTCCGCGGACGTTCAACGACCGAGCGGATTCCATCCGCTCGGCCACTCGACGCCGAGGGCCGCATCGTAGAACCGGTCGAGTTCGTGGCGCGAGAGGAACGGGGACGCGAAGGTACCCGGTAACGCGAGCTTCGCACGTCGTCCGCCGAGCGCGTCGAGTTTATCGAGATAGGCGCGCGTCGGCAGCGTGTCGGATTTTCGCCCGTTGCACGACGCGCACGCGAGAACGAGATCCCATAGCGGATCGGAGAGCAGAAAGCTCCACGGAATGACGTGGTCGATCTGAACGCTCGCGCGCTCGTCGAGCTCGCGATCGCAGTAGAAGCAGAACGATCCGTCCGTCCGTCGCAGGATGTCGAGATATCTTCCGAGCGGCGAGCGCTTCGCGCCGAGACGTTCGACCTTCTCGATGATCTTCGGCGCGGACATGTTGACGCGCTCGAGATAACGGGCCCACCACAGATTCGCGATCGCCTCGAGCGTCGCCGAATGCGCGCGCACGAACGCGACCGCATCGTCCGTCATCGCGATTCGATCGTGCCCGTCGCCCCACGCGAAGAGGTCCGGCACGTCCGGCGGCTTGCTGCCGTGGAACGCGCGCAGGACGTTGATCGTGAGGATGCGCGCCATGTCGCGGTCGAGCCGTTCGCGCACGGAGGCGGTGAGTCGCCCGAGATCGCGGACGGCCTCGCGTTCGGCCGCGCCGCGGATCGCCCGAACGATCTCCGATTCGCGCGCGAGCGACGGCGCCTGTCGCAATCGAAAGACGACGGTCTGGACCCAATACAGTCGGACGAATTCCGAACCGAGTTCGACGAGCGGGATCTCGCGGCGCGCTTCGCGGCGCACGCAACGGACGATCGCCTTGAGCAACGCGGGTTTGTACGACGTCGACATCGCCGCGTGTCGCGCGAGCGAGACGATCGCGTCGATGCGGAACGTCACGACGTTCGCGGGTACGGGCGATCCGCGCGCTTCACGCTTCGGCGACGAACATCACATCGCATCGCATCGTCCGCATCGCGAGCGTCGGCTCGCGCTCGGACTCCCGCGTCGCGAGCGTCGCGCGACGGTCAGCCATATTTGACGAGCGCCGCCGCGATGCCGATCGCGATCGCGACGGCGGCGCGATCGAGCGGGCACCGGCACGCCGCATCGTCCGCACCGAGACACGCCGCGTCGCGCGACGCATCGAAGGGAAGATGCGCGGACGCCGGATGATTGCAGTTCGGACATTCCTCGACGCGGACGACGTTCGACGGCATCGTTACGTCGGCTGCGATTTCGCGACGTTCCACGCGAACGTCATCGACGACACCTCGACCCCCGCCGCGTCGACGAGCGATACCGCGACCGGAAAATCGACGTGTCCGCTCTCATCGACCGTCTTCGCGAGTTTCTCGACGTCGCCGACGACCTTCGCGTCGGCCGTGATCTTGCCGCGCGCGTTCTTGCCGAAGCACACGTTCGCGTCGCGCAGGATCGGGCGCAGGCCGAGGATCTTCTGTCCGAACATCCCCGCGATCGCGGCGCCGGCCGCGGTTTGGGCGACCGCGAACAGCGCGCCGACGTGCTGGGCGCCGAGATGGTTCGCGAGATCGGCCGCGTCGGGGAGCGTGGCGGTCGCCGTCCCCGCGCCGACCTCGGTCAGCTCGAGACCGAGATATTTCGCGAACGGAACCGTCTCGGCCATGCGCGATTTGATCATGCCGTAAACCATCTTGTCGAACATGTCGGACAAGCTATGGAACCGCACTCGATCACTCCTGGGCCGTGTGATAGGATGGGCCAATGCCGACCCAGTTGCTGTTCATCCCGGGTCCCGTGACCTGCGCGGCGCCCGTCCTCGAAGCGATGGGGCGCCCGATGATCGATCATCGCGGTCCCGAATTCGCGAGCTTGCTCGCCCGCGTCGAGCGTGGGATGCGGCCGATCTTCGGCACGGCGACGAACGAAGTGACGATCCTCGGGGCGTCCGGGACGGGCGGGCTCGAAGCCGCCGTCGCCTCCGCCTTCTCGCCGGGGGACCGCGTGCTCGTCGCGCCGGTCGGCGTGTTCGGAAAGCGCCTCGCGGCGATCGCGAAGACGTTCGGCCTGCACGTGGACGAGATCGAGACGCCGGTCGGATCGGCCGTCGATCCGCGCGAACTCGCCGCGCGCCTGGCCGCCGACACGGCGCACGCGTACGCCGGCGTCCTGCTCACGCACAACGAGACGTCGACGGGCGTGCAGAACGATATGGCGGCGCTCTCCGCCGCGATCGGCAAGCATCCGGCGACCGTCGTCGTCGATTCGGTGAGCGGACTCGGGGCGTCGGCGTTCGAGATGGACGCGTGGGGTTTCGACGTGGTCGTCACGGCGTCGCAGAAAGCGCTCGCCGTCCCGCCCGGCGCCGCCATGGTCGCCGTGAGCGATCGCGCGTGGGAACGGATGGAGCGGGCTTCCGCGAAAAGTTTCGCGCTCGATCTCCGCAAGGCGCGCGCGTTTCGCAAACTCGGACAGACGCCGTGGACGCCGCCCGTCTCGATCCTCTACGCGCTCGACGTCGCGCTCGATCGTTACCACGCCGGCGGCATGCCCGCCGCGTTCGCGCGCCACGCGCGCTATCGCGACGCGATCCACGCGTTCGCCCGCGCGGCCGGACTCGAATTACTTTCGGCCGACGGCGCGCACTCCGTCACGGTCGTCGCGATCGTCGCCCCCGCCGGGCTCGACGTCGCGGCGGCGCGGAAAGAACTCCGCGAGGTGCACGGTCTCGTGCTCGGCGGCGGTCAGGGCGATCTCGTCGGCAAGATCCTACGGATGGGAACGATGGGCGATCTCTCGGCGGACGACGTGATGCGCGGCCTGCGCGGCCTCTCGCAGACGCTCGCCTCGCGCGGCGTCGCGCACGCGGGCGACGACGCGCTCGCGGCGGCGAACGCGTGCCTCGTCCGAGAGGCCGTCGGCGTCGGGCGTTAGTCGTCCGTCAGGCGAACGCTCCGCGGCGGGCCGCCGACCGACGCTATACGGCGGATCGATCGGCTTGCGCGGGCGAGGGCGGAGGGAAGAGCGCGTTCGCGAACGGCGCGAACGCCGGCTGCGTGAGCGCGACGTCGCGGATCG
>CAZZXB010000087.1:0-13035 GCA_964658025.1 uncultured Janthinobacterium sp. | reverse complement strand
CGAGCCGGAGAGCCCCTCCGGAGAGCCGGACCGCGTCTTCGTCGAACGAGCGTGCGACCAGGCCACCGCGTCGCGGATACGAGAAGCGAGCGCGGCGTTCGACTACGGCGGCCGAGGGTCGCATGTGTTTGACATCGCTTGCGGGGATTGGTATTCTAGCCGGGTTGTGGTCCACGCCGCGAGAGCATTTCCGTGCCTCGCGGCGGAGGATCTAAGATGTACGCCAGGCCCCGTGGAGTTGAAATGAAGAACATCATCGGCCGCAAGGTCGGGATGACGAGCGTCTTTACCGCCGATGGGCGGTACGTCCCGGTCACCGTCATCGAGGCGGGGCCGTGCGTCGTGCTGCAGCACAAGACGGTGGAGAAGGACGGATACGCGTCCGTCTCGCTCGCCTTCGCCGATGCGCGAAAGAACGGCATCAACAAGCCCGATGCCGGTCGCTTCAAGCAGGCCGGGATCGAGACCGCGAAGCGCCACATCCGCGAGTTCCGTCGCCACATCGACGGGGCGCCGGAAGTCGGGGCGACCGTCTCGGTCGACGTCTTCACGGCGGGCGAACACGTCGACGTCGTCGGCGTCTCCAAGGGTCACGGCTTCGCCGGCGGCATGAAGCGCCACAACTTCTCGGGCGGCAACCGAACCCACGGGTCGATGATCCACCGTCAGCCGGCCTCCAACGGCGACACGAACTCCGGCCACACGCACCGCGGATCGCGGCGCCCCGGCCACTACGGCGTCGATCGCACGACGCATCAGAATCTGGAGATCGTCCGGGCCGACGTCGAGCGCAACGTGCTCCTGGTCCGCGGTCCGGTCCCCGGCGCCAAGAACGGCCTCGTGCTCGTTTCGGGCGCCGTCCGTCCGCCGAAGCCCCCGGCCCCGCCGGTCGCCGCGAAGAAGGGCAAGTAGACGATGCCGAACGTCATCGACGCCAAGGGCGCGACCGTCCGCGACGCCGCGATCCCCGTCGGATTCGCGAATCACGATTTGGTGAAGGCGAACGTCATGTTCCGCGCGGTCTTCCGCGAGCTCGCGAACCCGCGAGCCGGAACGGCCTCGACGCTGCGCCGCGACGAAGTTCGCGGCGGCGGTCGCAAGCCGTGGAAGCAGAAGGGCACCGGCCGCGCCCGTCAGGGCTCGACCCGTTCGCCGCAGTGGCGTCACGGCGGCGTCGTGTTCGGTCCCAAGCCGCGCAGCTACGTGACGAGCCTCAACAAGAAAGAGCGCCACGCCGCGATGCGCGCCGCGCTCGCCGATCGGTTCGCGAGCGACTGCGTGACGATTCTCGCGACCGAGGGCTTCGATCTCGAGAAGACGCGCGATCTCGCGGCGCTCCTCTTCGGATCGCCGAAGGCCGCGAAGACGGGCCCCCGCACGCTCGTCGTGTTCGGCCGCTCCGAGGCTTCCGACGTCGGCGCGCGACTCGAACGCGTCGGTCGCAATCTCCCGCGCGCCGCGGTGACGCACACGGGCGCGCTCGACGTGAAGGACGTGCTCGGCTACGGGCGCCTCGTCCTCACGAACGCCGCGCTCGACGAACTCTCCGCCGCGTTCCCCGAGCGCAAACCCAAAGGAGCCCGCGGTTAATGGAAGCGCGCGACATCATCATCGCTCCGATGATCACCGAGAAATCGATGACCGGAACCTCCGTCAATCAGTACACCTTCGAAGTCCACTCGCGCGCGACGAAGACGCAGATCAAACTCGCCGTCGCCGAGATCTTCAAGGTCGACGTGCTCAAGATCAACACGACGAACGTGCTCGGCAAGACGAAGAATTTCGCCCGCCGCGGCACGCGCACGCACGGCAAGCAATCCGACTGGAAAAAAGCCATCGTCACCCTCAAACCCGGCCAGAAGATCGAACTGGGCGGCGTGAATCCGTTCGAGCAATGATTCGCATGCATCTCTCACGCGATCGCGTCGTCGCTCATCGCTCACGTGCTTACGATTCGCGCTCGAGCGAAATCCGCACGCGACTCACCGCTCGTAAGGCGAAATAACCATGGCTGTAAAACGATATCGCCCGACGTCCGCCGGACAGCGCTTCATCACGACGATCGATACGAAAGATCTCACGAAGAAGAAGCCCGAGCGCGGGCTCGTCGAGGTCAAGAAGAAGCACTCGGGCCGGAACAACAACGGCCACATCACCGTGCGCCACAAGGGCGGCGGGACGCGGCGTCAGTATCGCATCATCGACTTCAAGCGGACGAAGGATGCGATCCCCGGCAAGATCGCGGCGATCGAGTACGATCCCAACCGCTCGGCACGCATCGCGCTCGTGAACTATCGCGACGGCGAGAAGCGCTACATCCTCGCGCCGGTCGGGCTCGAGATCGGTCAGATCATCGAGTCGGGCGAGACGGCCGACATCAAGCTCGGCAACTGTCTGCCGATCAAGAACATCCCGCTCGGCACGGTCATCCACAACGTCGAACTACGTCCCGGCGAGGGCGGCAAACTCGTCCGCAGCGCCGGCTCGTCCGCGCAGTTGATGGCGAAGGAAGGCGAGTACGCGCAGGTCCGCATGCCCTCGGGCGAGGTTCGCAAGATCCTCGTCGTGTGTCGCGCGACGATCGGTCAGCTCGGTAATCTCGATCACGAGAACGTCGTGATCGGCAAAGCCGGGCGCATCCGTCACATGGGCAAGCGCCCGTCGGTGCGCGGTATCGCGATGAACCCGGTCGACCATCCGCACGGCGGCGGCGAAGCGCGTTCGACCTCCGGTCGCCCGCCGACGACGCCTTGGGGTCAGATGACGATGGGCAAGAAGACGCGCCGCAACAAGCGCACCTCGAAGATGATCGTCCGCAAGCGGAGTGCTAAGTAATGGGTCGGAGTTTGAAGAAAGGTCCGTTCGTCGCGGACCATCTGCTCGCGAAAGTCGAGAAGATGAACAGCACGCGCGAGAAGCGCGTGATCAAGACGTGGTCGCGCGCGAGCACGATCGTGCCGCAGATGGTCGGTCACACGATCTCCGTGCACAACGGCAAGACGCACGTCCCCGTGTTCGTCTCGGAGAACATGGTCGGACACAAGCTCGGCGAGTTCTCGCCGACGCGGCTCTACAAGGGCCACGGCAACATCGAAAAGAGCTCGGTGAAGTAGCGATGGCCGAAACGCAGACCGCCGAACGCTCGCAAGCGCTCGCGCATCTCAAATTCGCCCGCGTCGGTCCGCGCAAGTTGCGCCGGGTCGCCGACGCCATCCGCGGCAAGACCGTGCGCGAAGCGCTCGTGCTGTTGCAATTCTCGGGCGTCTTCGCGTCGGAACCGATCGAGAAGCTGCTCCGCAGCGCCGTCGCGAACGCCGAGAACAATCACAACATGGCGACCGACGGCCTCTTCGTCACGAAGATCACGGTCGACGGCGGTCCGGGCGGTTCGTACACGCGCCGTCTCGATCCGCGCGCGCAAGGTCGCGCGGCGTTCAAGCGCAAGCGCATGTCGCACGTGACGATCGCGGTCGGCCACACGCCGCCGAAGCACCAGCCGAAGAAGAAGCCGGGCGCGTCGATCGCGCTCTCGACCCTCGATTCGCGTCGCCGCAGCGTCGCGGCCGCGGGAACCCCGCCGCCCGCGCGTCGCACGCGCAAGCCCAAGGCCGCGCCGGATACCGGAGCGTCGGAGTAAGTATGGGACAGAAGATCCATCCAGTCGGCCTGCGTCTCGGCATCACGCGCACGTGGGAGAGCCGTTGGTTCGAAAAAAAGAATTACAAGCTCTGGCTCCACGAAGACCAAGCGGTTCGCAAGTATTTCGGTCGCCTGACCCGCGCCGCCGCGATCTCGAAAGTCGAGATCGAGCGCCGCGCGAATCAAGCGCGCGTCATCGTGCACACGGCGAAGCCCGGTATCATCATCGGGAAGCGCGGCGTCGGCATCGAGGACATCCGTAAGAATCTCGAACGCGTGACCTCGAAGAACGTCCAAGTCAACGTCGTCGAGATCAAGCATCCCGAGCTCGACGCGCGTCTCGTCGGTCAGAATATCGTCGACCAGCTCGAGAAGCGCATCGCGTTCCGTCGCGCGATGAAGCAGGCGATCATGCGCACCATGAAGGCCGGCGCCCGGGGCGTCAAGGTCATGTGCTCGGGTCGTCTCGGCGGCGCGGAGATCGCGCGGACCGAACAAAATCACGACGGGAAGGTGCCGCTCCACACGCTGCGGGCCGACATCGATTACGCGCACGTCGAGGCGTTCACGACCTACGGCCGCATCGGCGTCAAAGTCTGGATCTACAAGGGCGAAGTGCTCCCCGATCAGCCACGTCCCGAAGCCCGTCCGCAGGCTCCGGTCGGCGAGCGCGCGACGTTCCGCGATCGTCGTAACGATCGTCGCGGGGGTCGCGGTCGCGGCGGCGCCGCGCGTCCCGACGGCGAGCCCACGCTCCCGACGGCGAACGAAATCGAACACGACAACACCTCGCTCGAGTCCACGATCGACGGCGCGCTCGCGCGGCCCGGTCATCCCACGAGCACGGGCGAGCACGGCGGCGCGGCGGTTCACGATCGCGGAGCCGAGCACGGCAAGGGCGTCACGACGGAGACGTCGGTCGTCGATGCCGCATCGCAGCACACCACCGACGACGCCGAGCGTCCCGGCGCCGGTTCCACCGCGCCGACCGCCCACCATCCCGAGCCCGCCCCCGGCGGCGGCACGCACGATCGTCCCGAGCCGGGTACGACGAGCGAGTCCAGCGAGGCACCGCAGTAATGCTCACTCCGAGACGCGTCAAATGGCGCAAGCAGCACCGCGGTCGCATGACCGGCAAGGCGCTCGTCGGCAACACGCTGACCTTCGGCGAGTTCGGCCTGCAGGCGCTCGAGCCCGTGTGGATGACGAGCCGTCAGATCGAGTCGGCCCGTATCGCGATGACGCGCCACATCAAGCGCGGCGGCAAGGTCTGGATCAAGATCTTCCCGGACAAATCCGTCACGAAGAAGCCCGCCGAAGTCCGCATGGGTTCCGGTAAGGGTAACCCCGAGTTCTGGGTCGCCGTCGTCCGCCCGGGACGCGTGTTGTTCGAACTCGGCGGCGTGAGCGAAGAGGTCGCGCGCGAAGCGCTCCGTCTCGCGTCGGCGAAATTGCCGATCGCGACGAAGTTCGTCACGCGTGCGTCGGAAGAGCAGGCGGTATCGTGAAGCACGACGAGCTCGCCGCCCTGCGCGGTCTGACGATCGACGAACTGACGAAGCGCGGCCGCGACAAGAAGGACGAGCTGTTCAACTTGCGTTTCCAATTACGCACGGGACATCTCTCCGACTTCAGCCGCGTGAAACTCGCGAAGCGCGAGTACGCGCAGATCCAAACCGTCATCTCTGAGAAGCGCCTCGCCGAGGCCAAGCATGGAGCAGCCTAACGTGGAGCACTCGACCGAGACGGAAACGGCGAAAGCCGACGTCGCGCGCAATCGTCGCCGCATCAAGCAGGGCGTCGTCCGCAGCGATAAGATGGACAAGACGATCGTCGTCGTCACCGAGACGCGCGTCCCCCATCCGACCTACAAGAAGATCATCCGCAAGTCCGTGCGCTTCAAGGCGCACGACGAAAAGAACGACGCGAAAACGGGCGACACCGTGCGCATCATGGAGACGCGCCCGATGTCCCGCGACAAGCGTTGGCGCCTCCTCGAAGTCGTCGAACGAGCGAAGTAAATGATTCAGCAAGAAACGCGACTCAAAGTCGCCGACAACTCCGGTGCCCGAGAGCTCCTCTGCATCCACGTGCAGGGCGGGTCGCGGCATCCGTATGCCTACGTCGGCGACATCATCGTCGGCACGGTCAAGAGCGCGATTCCGGGTGCGGCCGTCAAGAAGGGCCAGGTCGTGAAAGCGGTCGTGGTCCGTTGCTCGCAACCGATGAAGCGCCCCGACGGCTCGTTCATCAAGTTCGACGAGAACGCGTGCGTGATCATCAAGGGCGAGAAAGACAACCTCGATCCGCGCGGCACGCGCGTCTTCGGGCCCGTCTGTCGCGAACTGCGCGACCGCGGCTTCCTCAAGATCGCCTCGCTCGCGCCGGAGGTGCTCTGATGCGCCAGCCGGTCGCCAAACCGCATCTCGTCAAGGGCGATACGGTCGTGCTCCGGCGCGGCCGCGAGAAGGGCAAGCGCGGCGTCGTGAAGGCCGTCTTCCCGAAGGACGGCGTCGCGACGGTCGAGGGACTCAACGTCGTGAAGCGCCACTCGAAGCAGGGCGTCGACGGCGCGAAATCCGCCGGCATCTACGAGAAAGAAGCGCCGATCCCGCTCTCGGCGTTGCAAGTGATCGATCCGAAAACGAACCTCCCGACGCGCGTGCGCCGCACGCGCAAGGACGACGGCACGCCGACGCGCGTCGCGGTCCGATCGGGCGAAGATCTGCTCGTCCCGAGCAAGGGCAAGTAACGATGGCCACCACGCGTTTGCGCGAGAAGTACGATACCGACGTCCGTAAGAAACTGATCGAGAAGTTCGGTTATTCGAACGTGCATCAGGTGCCGAAGCTCGACAAGGTCGTCCTCAACATGTCGGTCGGCGACGCGATCACGAATTCGAAGATCCTCGACGTCGCGGTCAAGGAACTCGAAGCGATCAGCGGTCAGAAACCGATCGTCGTGAAGGCGAAGAAGTCGATCGCGGCGTTCAAGCTGCGCGAAGGCATGAACGTCGGCGCGAAGGTCACGCTCCGCGGCGAGCGGATGTACGTGTTCCTCGACAAGCTCTTCAACATCGTGCTCCCGCGCATCCGCGACTTTCGCGGGCTCAACCGCAAGTCGTTCGACGGTCGCGGCAACTACAATCTCGGCCTGCGCGAGCAGATCGTGTTTCCCGAAATCAACTTCGACAAAGTCGACAAGATGCGCGGCATGGACATCGTCATCGTGACGACCGCGAAAAACGACGAGGAAGCGACGGAGTTCCTCACCCAGATGGGGCTGCCGCTCACAAAGGAACGGACCAATGGCTAAAACCTCGAGCATCGAGAGAGCGAAGCGGACGCCGAAGTTCGCGGTACGTCAACACAACCGGTGTCTCACGTGCGGTCGCCCGCGCGGGTATTACCGTAAGTTCGGCATGTGCCGCATCTGCTTCCGAGAGAACGCGCACCGCGGCTTCATCCCGGGCATCACGAAAGCGAGCTGGTAGAGATGCGGAGCATTTTTGTTGGGGGCCCGGCGCGCGTCGCGTGCGGGGGGCGCGTAACCGAAGGTGGAGCGCTTCTTCAACGGCGCCCGGGACCCGTTACGAACGGTCCGGAGGGACGTTCGTAATGGGCGTCATTACCGATCCCATCGCCGACTTGTTGACGCGCATCCGCAACGCGAACACCGCGAACCATCCGACCGTCGACATTCCGGCGTCGCGGATGAAGAAGGCCGTCGTCGAGATCCTCGTCGAGGAAGGCTTCATCAAGAGTTGCGAGGCGCTCCCGGACGGTCCGCAAGGGACGCTCCGCGTCACGCTCAAGTACGGTCCCGAAAAAGAAAAAGTCATCACGAATCTGCGTCGCATCAGTCGGCCGGGTCTGCGCGTCTATACCGGACGCGGCGAGATCCCGCGCGTGCTCGGCGGACTCGGACTCGTGATCATGTCGACGAGCAAGGGCATCATGTCGGGCAAACGCGCGAAGCGCGAGGGCTGCGGCGGTGAAGTCCTCGCGTACGTGTGGTAAGGCAACATGTCACGAATCGGTAAGCTCCCCGTCGCGATCCCCGAAAAAGTCACCGTCGAAGTGGCCGATTCGATCGTGCGCGTCAAGGGACCCAAGGGCGAACTCGCGCAGCACGTGCTCCCCGTCGTCTCGGTGAAGATCGAGGACGGTCAGGTCGTCGTCGAGCGCAAGGGCGACGCGAAGGCGCATCGTTCCGCGCACGGGCTCACGCGCACGCTCGTCGCGAACATGGTCGAAGGCGTCTCGAAGGGCTTCCGCAAGAGCCTCGAGATCCAAGGCGTCGGCTATCGCGCCGCCAAGGCCGGTGAGAAATTGAACCTCACCCTCGGCTTCTCGCATCCGGTCTCGTACGACGCGCCCAAGGGCATCGCGTTCACGGTCGAGGGCACGAACAAAGTGCACGTCGACGGCATCGACAAGCAGCAGGTCGGCCAAGTCGCCGCCGAGATCCGCGGCATCCGACCGCCCGAACCCTATAAGGGCAAAGGCGTCCGGTACGAAGGCGAAGTCATCCGTAAGAAGCTCGGTAAAGCGGGCAAGGCTGGGAAGAAGTAATGGGCGCGGTCTCTCGCAATCTCCGGCGCACGAAGCGCCACGGGCGTCTGCGCAAGAAGGTGATCGGCACGGCCGAGCGCCCGCGCCTGCAGATCCATCGCACCTTGCACCACATCTACGCCTCCGTCATCGACGACGCGCGCGGCCACACGCTCGTCGCCGCCTCGACGCGCGAGAAAGCGCTCGCGGACGTCGGTTCGCGGACGAACGTCGAAGCCGCGCGTAAGGTCGGCGAGACGATCGGTCGCAAGGCCAAAGAAGCCGGCATCAGTGCGGTCGTGTTCGACACGAGCGGTCTGAAATATCACGGGCGCGTCGCCGCACTCGCCGACGCCGCGCGCGAAGCGGGCTTGGAGTTCTAAGGCATGTACAACAGAGGTCGCGATCGCGACAACTCCGGCATCGAAGAGAACGTCGTGCGCGTCAATCGCGTCGCGAAGGTCGTCAAGGGCGGAAAACGCTTCAGCTTCTCCGCGCTCGTCGTCGTCGGCGATCGCAAGGGTCGCGTCGGCTTCGCGATCGGCAAAGCGGGCGAAGTCCCCGAGGCGATCCGCAAGGGCGTCGAACAGGCGAAGAAGGCGATGATCACCGTGCCGATGGTCGAGAAGACGATCCCGCACGAAGTCACGTTGCAGATCGGCGCCGGACGCGTGTTCATGAAGCCCGCGGCTCCCGGAACGGGCGTCATCGCGGGCGGTCCGATGCGCGCCGTGCTCGAGCTCGCCGGCATCCACGACATCCTCACGAAGTCGCTCGGGAGTTCGAATCCGATCAACGTCGTGTACGCGACGTACGAAGCGCTCCGTTCGCTCAAGACGGCCGAAACGGTCGCCAAGCTCCGCGACAAAACGGTCGCGGAACTCTACGCTTAGGAATCACGCACATGGCTGAGACGAAATCTGCCCGTAAGAAATCCGCGGCGGCGAAGGCCGCGGCGCCGCAGAAGGCGTCCGCGCCCGCGATCGCGCGCGGATCCGGTCTCGCCGCGGCGGCGCCCGGCGTCACGCTCGACTCCCTGCGCGAGAACAAGGGCGCGCGTCCGAAGCGCACGCGCGTCGGTCGCGGTCACGGCTCGGGCATGGTGAAGACCGGCGGCGAAGGCGGTAAGGGTCAGACGGTCCGCTCGGGCGGCGGCAAGGGTCCGGCCTTCGAAGGCGGACAGACGCCCTGGGCGCGTCGCCTCCCGCATCGTCGCGGGTATTCGCAAAAAGCGCGCGACATCGGCCACTTCCGCACGACGTTCGCCGTGGTCAACCTCGGCGCGCTCGCGAATTGGGACGCCTCGATCGAAGTCTCGCCGCAGTCGCTCGTCGAGCACAAGCTCGTGACGAAGGCGCCCGACGGCATCAAGATCCTCGGCGGCAATCGCGACGGCAAGACCGTCCCGCAGGGTCTGCGTTTCCGCGACGTCGTGTTCTCGACGAGCGCGCGCGAAGCGCTCTCGGCCGCCGGCGCGACGTTCGGCGACGAAGAACCGAACGCGGAATCCGCATAAGTCTTGCTCGAGAATCTTCGCGCCGCGCTCCTCGTCCCCGATATCCGCAAGCGGCTCGGCTTCGTGCTGTTCGCATTCGCGGCGTTCATCTTCATGATCCACGTGCAATTGCCGGGCGTCGACGAAGCGAAGTGGCAACGGTTGCTGCAGAACGGGTCGTTCTACAGCTTTCTCGGCTTTCTCTCCGGCGGCGCGCTCCAGCGGCTTTCGGTGATCGCCATGGGGATCACGCCGTACATCAACGCGTCGATCATCATGCAGCTCATGACGGCCGTGTTGCCGCAGCTCGAAGAGATGGCGAAGAAGGGCGGCGAGGAAGGCCGCAAGCGGATCAGTCAGTACACGCGTTGGCTCACGATCGTGCTCGCGATCGTGCAAGGCACGACGATGTCGATCAACATGAGCCGCGCGGGCGTCTTCTACGATTCGTCCGTGCAGTTCGTCGTGTTCGCGGTCATCGCGTTCGTCGCCGGAACGCTCTTCCTCATGTGGCTCGGCGAGCAGATGACGGACAAGGGCATCGGTAACGGCGTCTCGCTCATCATCTTCATCGGCATCGTGTTGCGCTATCCGACGTACGTGTCGCAGACGATCTCGGCGGGTCAGAAGGGCGGCTTGCTCGTCTTCAATCTGATCCTGTTCCTCGCGATCGCGCTCTTCACGATCATCTCGATCATCTTCATGTATCAGGGCCAGCGTCGGATCCCCGTGCAGCAAGCGCGCCGCGTGGTCGGACGCAAGATGTTCGCCGGGCGCGCTTCGTACATTCCGCTGCGGCTCAACAACGCGGGCGTCATCTCGATCATCTTCGCGATCTCGATCCTGCTCTTGCCGCAACAGGCGCTCTCGTGGTTCAACGTGCGCGGCGGTCAGGAGCAGTACGTCCATCTCGGACCGATCGGCATTCCGGCCAACGCCGCGGCGCTCTCGACGTTCTTCGCGCTCTACTTCAGCCCGAGCAGTTTTCTCTACAACATCGCGTACTTCGTGCTCGTCGTGATCTTCACGTTCTTCTATAGTTCGATCGTCTTCAACGTCAAAGACGTCGCGGACAACCTCAAGAAGAACGGCTCGTTCATCCCCGGCATCCGGCCGGGGGCGCCGACCGAAGATTACATCCGACGCATCTTGTTACGCATCACGACGGTCGCCGCGATCTATCTCGGGCTGCTCGCGGTGTTGCCGTCGGCGCTCCAGCGCGGGCTCAACGTCACGACGTTCTACCTCGGGTCGACGTCGTTGCTCATCGTCGTCGGCGTCGCGCTCGATACGATGACCCAGATCGAAGCGCGTCTCGCGATGCGCGACTACAAGGGCTTCATCAAGCGATGACCGCCTCGAACGGCGCGCGACGCGGCGTGCGTCTCGTCTTCGTCGGGCCGCCTGGGGCGGGCAAGGGAACGCAGGCGCAGTTGCTCGCGGATCGTTTCGGCGCGATCCAGATCGCGACGGGCGACATCTTGCGGCGGCATCGGCGCGAGAAGACGCCGCTCGGCGCGGAAGCGCAGTCGTTCATGGACGCGGGCAAACTCGTGCCGGACGACCTCATCATCCGCATGATGGAAGCCGAGATCGCGGGCCACGACTCGTTCATCCTCGACGGATTCCCGCGCACGGTCCCGCAGGCGGAAGCGCTCGACGCGTTACTCGAACGGTTGCATCTGCCGCTCGTCGCGGTCGTGATGTTCGAAACGAATCGCGACGAACTCGTCGTCCGCCTCACCGGCCGGCTCACGAACGAACGGACGGGGCGAACGTATCACGTGACGTTCGATCCGCCGAAGGTCGCGGGCATCGACGACGACGACGGCGGACCGCTCGTCACGCGGCCCGACGACAGCATCGAAACCGTCGGCAAGCGGCTCGCGGAGTACGACGCGCTCACGGCGGCGGTCGTGCCGTATTACGAAGGCCTGCACATGCTCGTGCGCGTCGACGCGATGCAACCCGTCGCGAGCGTCACGGCGGCGATCGTCGCGGCGATCGACGCGAAAGTCGCGCACGCGTCGTGATCACGATGAAGTCGGCGCGCGAGATCGAGATCATGCGTCGGAGCGGGAAGATCACCTCGGCCGTGCTCTCGTCGCTCCTGCGTGCCGCGAAGCCCGGCATGACGCTTCGCGAGATCGATCGGATGGCCGAAAAGGGCATCCGCGAGCGCGGCGGCGTGCCGACCTTCAAGGGGTATCACGGCTATCCGGCGTCGGTGTGCGCCTCGGTCAACGAGGTCGTGGTCCACGGCATCCCGGGCGACCGGGTGCTCAAGGACGGCGACATCCTCTCGCTCGACATCGGGACCACGTTCGAGGGCTACGTCTCCGATACGGCGGCGACGGTCGGGATCGGCAACATCTCGGTCGAGGCGCAGCGTCTGCTCCGGGTCACGCAGGAGTCGCTGATGATCGGGATCGCGCAGATCCAGAAGGGCAATCGGCTCTCCGACATCGGCCATGCGGTGCAAAAGCATGCGGAGGCCGCGGGTTACGGGGTCGTGCGGGCGCTCGTCGGGCACGGGATCGGAACGAAGATGCACGAGGAGCCCCAGGTCCCGAATTGGGGCGCCGCGGGCCAGGGCATCGCGATCAAACCCGGGCTCTGCCTCGCGGTCGAGCCGATGATCACCGAAGGCACCTACGAGGTCCGAACCCTGGCCGACGGCTGGACGGTTGTGACCGCGGATGGTAAACTAGCGGCGCACTTCGAGCACACCATCGCGCTCACGGATGCGGGTCCCCGGATCCTCACCCTGCGCGACGGCGATTTCATGGAGCTCGACGTCGCCGCGTATCGCCCCGAAGCGGAAATCGCGGCATGATCTCCCGCTCCTCGTATCGCCCGGCACGCCCAGAGTTTAGGAAGCAGTCATGAAAGTCAGACCGTCCGTCAAGCGCATTTGCGAAAAATGCATCGTCATCCGTCGCGAAGGTAAGGTCCGCGTCATTTGCGAGGCCAACGCGAAGCACAAGCAGGTACAGGGATAATGGCGCGTATTTCCGGCATCGATCTCCCGCGCGAGAAGCGCATCGAGATCGGTCTGACCTACATCTTCGGCATCGGGCTTCCGACCGCGCAAAAGATCCTGGCCCGCGCCGGGATCGATCCGAACACGCGCGTGAAGAACCTCACGGAAGACGAAGAGAAAAAACTCCGCGACGCGATCGACGGCCAGATCAAGGTCGAGGGCGACCTCCGTCGCGAGATCGCGGGTCATATCAAGCGCCTCACCGATATCGGCTGCTATCGCGGCCTGCGCCACCGTCGCGGTCTGCCCGTTCGCGGTCAGCGCACGAAGACGAACGCCCGCACGCGCAAGGGTCCGAAGAAGAC
>CAZZXB010000086.1:0-13314 GCA_964658025.1 uncultured Janthinobacterium sp. | reverse complement strand
GCGAATCTTGAATTAACGTTTCGAATAATTTGGGAACTTCTGAGGCGGCGGACACCTGAACGTCGCCGCGGAAAGGTTATGGTATTGATTGGGTCGCCAAAAATTGAGCGAACGCCGGCTGAGAGCGCTGTTATTAGGCTGTCCATTCTCGAAGAGCCATTTCTACCGCGAGCTCCTGAATCGTCCTCTTGCGGTGCTCCGCGTCCGTTGCTAGGTCTAGAAACATCACCTCGGCTACCCCGGCTTCCGCGCTGACTGCTTCAATAGCCTGAATGCACTCAGCAGCGGTTCCGACGACGGTCGCGATATCGTTCGGCTCCATGAGTCGGACTGTTTCAGCGTCGACTGCAGCGGATGAATTGCAAAGCCCAGCGATTGCCACGATGTCCTGAGGGTGAAATGTGATCTCCGAGAGCGCGTCGCCTTGAAAAAATGGGCCATTGCGGGTTTACGTGAGGTGCTTCCGCCATAGCGCTTCGAACTTGACACAAACGATCCGGATACGTCCTCATCGCTCGGCCGCGTCTCGAGAATATTTGGCAAGGCGCCGATCTTGACAAGAGGCTAGCCAAGTAGCTAGCATAACACATGCGTCGGATCAGTACGTATGATGCCAAGAATCGCCTCTCCGAATTGATTGATGCTGCGGCCTCCGGAGAAACGATCGAAATCTTGCGGCGTGGTAAACCGGCGGCGCGACTGGTGCCCGTACCTGCACCAGAAACGCGATTTGCGTCGCCCGCCGAGGCGGCGAATTGGTTACGAGCTCACCGTACGGGCACCGGGGGCCTGAGCCTTCGGGAGCTCATCGAAGAGGGGCGCCGCTGATTTCGCAGCTCGTCGTCGATGCGTCGATTACGCTTGCGTGGTTGCTCGATGACGAACGAAACGACTTGTCTGAGAGTGCCCTCACGCATGTCGAGACACACGGAGCAATCGTGCCGACGTTGTGGAGCTACGAAGTCGCGAACGTGCTCGCGCTGCTGGTGCGGCGCGAGCGGATCGACACCGAGCGCGCCGCGACGATCGGGGCCGCACTCGACGCACTCGCGATCGTCGGCATTCCCCCGGATGCGACGAATTGGCGCTCGACGACGATGGCACTCGCCGCGCAGTACGCGCTCACGGTGTACGACGCATCTTACCTTTCGTTAGCGATAACGACGAACGCGCGCCTCGCAACGCTCGACCGAGCTCTCGCAGCAGCGGCAATGAGTCGCGGACTGGCGTTCGCAAGCGATTGATGCGGGTGCGCTCGCCGAAGTTCGCAGTATGTCGCGACGTGAGAACCCGCATCGGGAGGTTCGCCCATGACGCAAGCTCAGACGCTGGTGGGCGCGCTCAACGCGCTCGCGAAGAAGCCGCAGTTCGATCACTCCAAGGCACGCGCGACCGCGCGCAAGGATCCCAACGTAGACGCGAACCGGACGAAAGAGACCAACGCCGACTTCAACCCCGAGGTCGACGGGTGCCCGACGTTCGTGATGAACGACGGTAGCTCGTGCGTTTGGAACGCGACGCGCGCGCAGTACGTCGCGCGATCCGCCTAGCCGAACGCGCGTCCGAACCGTCGCGAACGACGGATCGCTTCAGGTTTCGTCGTCGTCGCCGGCGGCGTCGCCCGGGGCCAAGATCACGATCTCGCGCGCGCCGGCCTTCCACAATCGCGAGGCGAACGATTTACCGCCGAACGGGCGGCGCGGGCGGCGCGGCGATTCGATGACGATCGCGTCGTCGACGTGCGCGATCTGCGCGAGCCGCACCGCCGGATCGGCACCGCGATCGTCGAGAAACGTGCCGCGCGCGCGCTTCGTGGCGCGCGCGAGCGCTTCGAGCGCCGGACTCGGCGCCTCGCCTTCCTTGCCCACGTGCACCGCGCGAAATTCCGCGCCGAGACGATCGGCGATGCGCCCGACGCGTTCGACGAGCGCGACGTCGCGTTCGCGCGCGGCGACGCCGAGCACGAGCCGATCGAACGGTCGCGAGCGGCGGCGCTCCGAACGCGCGAACAACAACTCGCGGACCGCGAGCTCGCGTAGCGCCTTGAGATTTTCGATCCGAAAAAAGTTCTTGAGCGCGGCGTCGATGCGTTCGGGCGGGTAGATCTTCCCCTCGCGCAGGCGCATGCGCAACACCTCGGGCGCGACGTCGATGAAGATCACTTCGTCCGCGACCTCGAGGATCGTGTCGGGAACGGTCTCGCGCACGCGCGTGCCGGTGAGCCGTTGCACCGCATCGCCGAGGCCGGCGAGATGCTGGACGTTGAGCGTCGTCATCACGTCGATGCCCGCGCGCACGATCGAGAGCACGTCGTTGTAGCGTTTCGCGAACGCACTGCCGACGGCGTTGGAATGCGCGAGCTCGTCGATGAGCGCGACCTTCGGACGTCGCGCGAGCAACATATCGGTGTCGAGCTCGCCGTTGGCGAGGCGGGCGATCGTCTCGATCCCCTCCATCTTCGCCGCGGTCTCCGCGCGACCGTGCGTTTCGATGAGCGCGGCGACGACGTTGACGCCCTCGTCGCGGAGTTGTGCGGCGCGATCGAGCATCGCGTAGGTCTTACCAGAACCGGCCACGGCACCGAGAAAGATCGTGAGCTTGCCGTACCCGATCTTCTGCCGATCGCGCAGCGCGTTGCCGTACGGATGGCGCGCGTCGTCGAGACCGCGATGGTGGAGCACGCGCGCGGGATCCGCGACGTAGAGATCGCGATCGAGCGGACGCTGGAGGAGCCGCTCGACGATCCCCTCGCGGGCCGGGATCGCGACGAGCGACGCGTGCACGGCGTCGAGCTTGCCGCGTTCGATGTCGGGCGGAAGCGGGATGCGCGTCGCGTCGACGGCGCGCGTCGCCTCCGCGAACGCCTGGTCGTCGAGCGCGCCGAACGCGGTCGTTTCGAGGGTCAGATCGAGCGCGTCGGCGAGCGCGGCGATGCGCGTGAGATACTCCGTGGGATCGAAGCCGGGCGTGACCACGGCGAGCGCGTTCGACGCGCGCGACGGCGCGACGACCGGGATCGTGAGATCGTCGACGGTCCGCAGTAAGAGCTCGCGGAGCATCGCGAGGTTCTGCGGCTTGAAGATCCCGCTCGCCGCGCGATCCACGTCCTCGGCCCGAACGATGCGCCCGGCACGCAAGCGCGATTCGAGCACCGACGGCGAGACGTCGAGCGCGATCACGGAGTCGCACGCTTTGAGGAACGAGACCGGCACGACTTCGGCGATCGGCCGCCCGATGATCCGTTCGGCGACGAGCGCGACGTTCTCGAGGTGCTGCACGTTGAACGCACCCAGCACGGATTTATCGGCCATGCGCAGCGCGAGCGCGTCCTGCCAGCGTTTGGGGCTCGCCGCGCCCGGCGGATTGCTGTGCGCGAGCTCGTCGAGAACGATCGTTTCGTAATTACTGCGTAGCGCCTCGCCGAGATCGAAATCGAGCGTGCCGCCGAAATCCTTGGGCGGAATCTGCGGCAGACGCGAGGCGAGTTCTTCGAGATTGGGGCGACCCTTCGTCTCGATCCAGCCGATCGCGACGCGTCGCCCGGCGCGATGTTGGGCGAGCGCCTCCATGAGGATGCGATGGGTCTTCCCCGCGCCGATCGCGCCGCCGAGATAGACCGTCAGACGCGGCTCCAAGCCGAGTTCTTCGAGGAGAGACTGCGCGTCGGGACGATCCACCGCATCGCCCTTTCGCCGGAGGGCGGCTCCTCCCGTGCCGCCAACGGAGAAAGCGTGCGCGCGCGCTGGATTCCGTTCGTCGCTTGGGCCTCGCTCGTCGCCGTATTCGCGCTCGACGTCTTCACGCCGCAGGCGCTCGTCGTCGCGATCCTCGCCGCGATTCCGATCGCGGTCGCGGCGTTCGCGGCGTCGCCCCGGCTCACCACCTCGCTCGCCGGTGCCGCCCTCGTCGGCGATTTCGTGGCGGGCTACGTCAACGCCCGACACGACGGCCACGTGGAGGCCGTCGGCATCGCGGACCGCGTCCTCTCCGCCGTCGCGATCGTGCTCGTCGCGTTCGTCGGAACCGTCGCGCAAGAGCGCGCCCAGCAACTCGGCGCGCTGACCGCGCAGGACGCGCGCGCGCGACGCGAGGGGAAACTCGCCGCGGCGATCGATCGCATCCGCAGTTCGCTCTCGACCGATCTCGTGCTCCGCACGATCGTGCGCGAAGCCGTCGGTGCCTTCGATGCGTCGGGCGTCCGGTGGTATCCGACGAAACGCGACGACACGTCGCTACGCTTCGATGCGTCGAGCGACGACGTCTCGGTCGACGAGACGGCGAACGCGCCGGAGGTCGTCTCGCTCGTGCGTCGCGTCCTCGACGACGGCGAAGTGACGTTCGTCCGTCGCGACGATGCGTTCGGCGCGTTCTTACTCGCCCGCTTCGAAGCGAGCGCCGCGCTCGCCGTTCCGGTCGGCGATCGCGACCGGGCCTACGGCGTGCTCGTCCTCGCCTCGGACGACGCGACGCGTTTCGAGAAGCCCGGCATCGCCTCGGTCGCGCGGACCTACGGCCGTGCGTCCTCGGGCGCGCTCACGCAAGCGCTCCTCTTCGCGCAACTCGCCGAACGCAACGACGAACTCGGCGAGCGCAGCGCCGTGATCCGCGATCTCATCTACGCGCTCTCGCACGATCTGCGAACGCCGCTCGCCGCGCTCGGCATGACGCTGCGCCAGGCGGAAACGGGAGCGTACGGCGATCTGCCGTCGTCTTACGGCGAGGTGCTCCGCCGCAGTATCGTCGCCACGGACGACCTCCAGCGACTCGCCGAGACGTTGCTCAGCGTCGCGCGATTCGAGTCGGGCGAACGCGTCCCCGCGCGCGAACCGATCGACGCGGGCGATCTCGTGCGCCAAGTCGGCGGCGAGCTCGACTCGATCGCGACCGCGCGCGGCGTCGCGATGCGCGTTCGCGCGAGCGACAACGCGACGACGCTCGGCGATCGCGGCGATCTGCGTCGCGCGATCGGCAACCTCCTCGCGAACGCGCTCCAACACACGCCCGAAGGCGGGACCGTGGAGATCAACGTCGAGGAGCGCGAGAACGACGTCGCGATCGTCATCGACGACGACGGGTACGGCGTCCCCGAAGCGATGCGCGGCTCGCTCTTCACGCGCTTCGCGAGCGCCTCGTCGCGCGGCGGCGGCGGCACGGGCCTCGGACTCTATCTCGTGCGCAAGGTCGCCGAAGAGAACGGCGGCGTGGTGAGTTACGCACCGCGCGAGCCGCGCGGCTCGCGTTTCACGCTCGCGTTGCCGCGGAGTCGCGCGTCGTGAGCGCGCGAGTCGTCCTCGTCGAAGATCACGCGCTCACGCGCGCGGGCTTGCGCACGGCGCTCGAACGCGCGGAGATCGAGGTCGTCGGCGAAGCATCCGACGGCATCGCCGCGAGCGAGGTCATCGCGCGAGAATCTCCCGACGTCGCGATCGTCGACATCGGCCTCCCCGGCAAAGACGGCATCGCGCTCACGCGCGACGTGAAGGCGGCGCACGGCGAGATCGGCATCGTCGTGCTGACGATGCACGAACTCGACGACGAAGTGCTCGCCGCGCTCGCCGCCGGCGCCGATGCGTACTGCGTCAAATCGTCGGACACGTCGTACGTCGTCGATGCCGTCCGCGCGGTCGCCGCGGGCGGTGCGTATTTCGATCCGCGGATCGCGCACATCGTGATGCGTCGTTTTTCGGCGCGCGCGGCCGCGCCGAGTCCCTCGCCGCTCACCCCGCGGGAACTCGACGTGCTCCGGCTCGTCGCCGAAGGGCTCGGAAACGTCCAGATCGGCGAGCGACTCCACATCGGACTCGGTACCGTGAAGGGCCACATCCGCGACATTCTCGAGAAGCTCTCGGCGACCGATCGCGCGCACGCCGCGGTCACGGCCTTCCGGCGAGGCCTGCTCTCATAGCCGACGCACGACCCGGGCGCGATGAAACATCTCCGGTCGCCGGAACGTCGTGACCATCGCGAAACGCTTTGACGGACGAGCTTTGTCGATGGATCGGATAGCGACTTACGTATGGCGACCCAACCCATAGCCACCGACGCCGACGAACGCGTCGACGTCGTCGAGTACGGCATCCGGCGCGTCGCCGTGACCGTCGCCGTGATCCTCGGCGCCTTGCTCGAGATCATCGACACGACGATCGTCAACGTCGCGCTTCCGAACATCCAAGGGAACGTCGGCGCGTCGCAGGACGAAGGCACGTTCATCGTCACGGGATACATCGTCGCGAACGTCATCGTCATCCCGCTCTCGCCGTGGCTTCAGATGCGCTTCGGCCGGCGCCAATACTTTTTCGCGTCGATCGCGCTCTTCACGTTCGCTTCGCTCATGTGTGGTCTCTCGCACGACCTCTGGCCGCTCGTCTTCTGGCGCGTCTTGCAGGGCGCGGGCGGCGGCGGGTTGCTCTCGCAGGCGCAGGCGATCTTGCGCGAGACGTATCCCGTCGCGATGCAGGGCGCCGCGCAATTGATCTTCGCCCTCGGTGCGATCGTCGGCCCGACGATCGGTCCGCTCCTCGGCGGACTCATCACCGATAACGCATCGTGGCAGTGGTGCTTCTTCGTCAACATCCCGATCGGGATCGTCGCGGCGACGCTGACGGCGACGTTCTTGCGCAATCCCGCCCGACCGAAAAAGATGCCGCTCGACGGCGTCGGGCTCGCGCTCCTCGCGCTCGGCCTCGGCTGCCTCCAATACGTGCTCGACCAGGGTCAGGAAAAAGACTGGTTCGGCGACGAAACGATCGTCCGCCTCACCGCGCTCGCGTGCGTCGCGCTCGCGTCGTTCGTCGTGTGGGAGATCTTCGGGGCGAAGCGTCCGATCGTCGATCTCTCGATCTTGCGAAACGTCACGGTCGCGGCGGGGAGCGCGCTCGGCTTCAGTCTCGGGATCTCGTTACTCGGGACGCTCGTCACGTTGCCGCAATACGCGCAAGGCCCGCTCGGATTCACGGCCACGCTCTCGGGCGAGTTGATCCTCCTGCGCGCGGTTCCGATTCTCTTTCTCGCGCCGATCGGCGCGCGCATCGCCGCCTCCGGACGCGTCGATCCGCGACTCCAGATCGGCGTGGGCTTCTTGCTCATCGCGATTTCGAACTGGATGCTCGCGGAAGTGACGACGCCCGTCTCGTCGTTCTGGTCCTTCGCGCCGGCGCTCGCGATCAGCGGGGTCGGTCTCGCGCAGATCTTCGTACCGCTCTCGCTCGTCGTCTTCGGCAGCGTCGCGCCGCCGGACGTCCCGAAAGCCTCGGCGATGTTCAACCTCGCGCGTCAACTCGGCGGGAGCCTCGCGACGGCGCTCCTGATCGCGGCACTCGATCGCGCGACCGTGGCCCATCAAACGCGTCTCGCCGCCGACCAGACCTACGCGCACCTGCCGACGGTCGCGTATCTCGACGCGCGCGGCGGAACGCGGTCCGATGCCGCGCGCGCGTCGCTCGCGCAGATCGTCTCCAACCAAGCGAGCGTTCTCGGCTACGCCGACGTGAACCGCGACGCCGCGCTCATCACGCTCGGCCTCGCGCCGCTCGCCCTGCTCTTGCGCAAACCGAAGTCGCGCGGCGGCGCGATCGCGGCGGAATGACGGCGGGCACGCCCGGATCGCGTCAGCGCGGCCGAATGCGGTAGACGACGCCCGCGGCGTCGTCGGCGACGAAGAGGCTTCCGCTCGGACCGATCGCGATGCCGTCGGGCGTGCCGACGCGCGTGTCGCCCGCTGCGTCGTTCTGGAAACCCGAGACGAAGTCGGACCACTGCGTCGTCGGATCGCTCCAGGTCACGGGCTTCGCGGGAACGGCCCCGCTCATCGGAACGAACGCGACGCGCGGGGGAACGTGATGGCCGTTATAGGGCGCGGCGCTCGGCGTATGCCAACTCCCGTGTGCCGCGACGTACAGCCCGCGGTAGGCGGCCGGGAACGCGTAGCGCCCGGTCTGTGTCGCGGGATAGAACGCCGCACCGGTGAGCGTGGAGTAGGCCGGAAATTCGAGCAGCGGGACGACGGTCCGCGAGCAATCGGCGCCCGATCCGAAGGCGTCGCGATTCTCCTCGCACGCGGGCCAGCCGTAATCCGCGACAGGCGCGTGCGTCGTGAGCGCGTCGACGTATTCGTACGGATGGAGTGACGGAAGCGCGTCCTGCCCCGCACCGCCCGCCCAAACCGTTCCCGTCGCGGGATCGACCGCGAGCGCGATGGCGTTGCGGATCCGCGTGGCGTAGGTCGTCATCCCGCTTCCGTCGAGCGCCATCGTCTGGATCGTGGCGCGCGTCGGATCGACTTCGACGCACGCGTTACACGACGAGCCGACCGAAACGAATAATCGCGATCCGGCGACGGCGACGGACGTCGAACGATGCACGTCGCCGTCGCTATGCGGCGCGACCTGACCCTGACGGACGCGCGCGATCGCGTTCGTCGCGCGCGCGGCGAGATCGCCCGCCGTATACGGAATCGACCATACCGTCGTGTTCGTTCCGACGTACACGTGGCCGCTACCGTATGCGACGCCGTACGCCGGGCCCTCGGGGAACGTCGCGAAGGTCCGGACGGCGCCGGGCTCGCCCGCGGCATCCGCGGTGGGGACGATCGAGACCGACGCGTTCCCGGTTCCCACGAGCAGATCGCCGTTCGGTAGCATCGCGAGGCCGCGAGCCGCCGGAACGCGTGCGATCACGCCGATCGTGAAGCCGCTCGGCACGACGAGCGCGGCGTTCGCGCTCGTCGTGGGAGCGCCCGTCGGTGCGGTCGCGCTCGACGTCGGAGATGCGGTCGACGTCGCGGTCGGCGACGATGCGCCGGAAACGACGGATGCCGTCATCGGCGTGCCTTGGCTCCCGGAACCGCCGCACCCGAGGCTCAATCCGAGCGGGACGACGAGAAGGACCCAAAGCGAGCGGATTCGCGAACGCAGCATCTCCGTCGTGTTCCCAAAAAAGCGCACGACGCGCCCGCATCGGTCGCTCGCACGCCGACGTTTCGAGCGCGGTTCGCGCGAGCGTTCGCACCCCGACGGTGCGGAAAAAGACCGACGACGCGGTGCCGACGCGCGCGGCACGAGAGCCCGCACGCGCGCGGGAAGGCGAAACGCTCAGCGCGTCGCGGGATCGCGCAAGACGGATGTGATCGAGTTCACACTGTCGACGAGCACGTCGAGTTCGTCCAAGAGCGACGCGCGATCGCGCTCCGGCTCCTCGCGAAACGCACGTGCGGCGGTTGCGAACGCGTCGCGGAGCGACGGAAGCGGCTCGGGCGGCCGGCTCTCGCGAAGCGCGCTCGCGAGTTCGTCGAGATGTCGCGCGAGGAGCGATGCGAACGCGCCGAGTTCGGGCCGATCGCGCCGCGCGACGCTCTTGCGATGCGTGCCGAGCGCGAGCACCGTCAAGCCGAAACGTCGCGTCTGTTCGAGCGCGGCGATCGCGTCGGCGCTCGGCATGATCCGCCGTTCCGGTTCGAGGACGAGCCGATCCACGGACGCGTCCGCGGCGGCGCGCGCCGCCCACGCGCGCCGTTGCGCCGCGTCGATCGCCCGATCGTCGGGCGCGTCCGCGCTCGCGATCGCCGAGAGCACGGCGACCGCGTTCGCGCGCTGCGCGTCGAGAAACTCGGCGAGCCGCAGGCGCGCGCCGCGCGCTTCGAACGTGGGAAAGGCGAGCGTGACGACCTGCGCGAGAACGCCGCCGACGAGGGTCTCGACGAGCCGCGAGCGGATCGTGCTCGGATCGAAGCGACCGACGGCCGCGAGTTCGAACACGACGAACCCCGTTATCGCGAGCACGTACAACGCGTAGTTCGCGGAGAGCATGAAGAACGACGCACCCGCGAACGCGATCGCCAAGAACGCGTCGGCCGTTTCGTCCGGACGGAACGTCCCGATGACGAGCGCCGCGAGGAACGCGCCGAGGATCGTACCGAGGATCCGCGCGACGCCGCGCACGAGCGTCGTCGTGAAATCGGGACGGAGGACGAGCGCCACGGTGATCGCGATCCAATACCCGTATTGCGGCGAGAACGTCCGCCCGAGCACGACGGCGACGGAGAGCGTGGCCGCGAGACGGACGGCGAGTCGCCCGTACTGCGAGTCGAGCCCGAGATTCGCCCGGATCGTCGCGAACGCGTCGCGCAACGCCGGGACGAACGCGCGGCGCGCGATCTCGCCACGTTCCGGATTCGCCTGCGACGCCGCCTGCGCGGGCGCCGCGCCCCCTTCCGCCGCCGCGCGCGTCGTGCGCCAGGCGGAACGCAACTGCCCGAAAAACGCCGACGTTTCGGCGCGCGCGAGCGCGCTCAAATGCGTGGAACCCGAGGCGACGTCGCTCTCGAGTTCGGTCGCGTCGGTCCGCCAATCGGACGCGTCTTCGGGCGCACGCCCGTCGAGTAACGCCGCCGCGATCTCGTCGAACGCGGGCGCGGCGATCGTCCCCGCGCGGCGTAGCGCGCCGCTCGCCCCGCGCCGCTCGGCGTCGTCGAGACGATCGCGCGCGAACGCGAGCGCGGCGAGACTTCCGCGCAGGCGTTCGGCTTCGACGAGCAACACCGCGAACGTCGCGACGTCGCCGCGCCGCGCGAACGGATGCGAGTCGGCGAGCGTGTCGCGCAGATTCACGAGCGGTACGGGCGACGGCGGCATCGCCGAACCGCCCGCGAGCGCGCGCGCGTAGTCGCCGAGTCCGCGAAAGACCGCGGCGAGCGCGGAACGTTCCGCCGAGTACCGTCGGAACGGCCACGCGACGCCGAGGAGCAACGTCTGCACGATACCGCCGAGCGCGACGAGCCCGGCCTGCACGGCGCTCTGCCGGACGTCGAGTCCGAGATGCCCGAAGACGATGAGCGCGATGAGGCTGTTGACGGCCGCGGCGGTCGCGGCGGGACCGAGTGCCGAGAGGACGCCGTACGCGTAGCCGACGACGGCCGTCGCGATCGTCGCGCCGATCGCGGAGGTGCCGGCGACGCCTCCGAGGAGCGTCGCGAAGCCCATGCCGAACGCCGTCGCGAGCATCGCGTAGGCGCGCGTGCGATAGACGCCTTGCGCCGACGCGAAGCCCGTGCAGAGCGCGCCCGCCGCGGCCGACACGCCGTCGCCCGGGCGGTCGAACGACGCCCCGAGCACGAGCGGGAGCGCGACGCCGATCGTGCAGCGTAACGCGAGTTGCGGTTCGACGACGCTCGCATCGACGAAGAGCGTCGTCGCGAAGATCCGTCGTCCGATCGCGAGCACGCGCGACGTTTTCTGCGCGGCCCTTCGCGAGCGCCTTCGCGCACGGCCCAGGAACCCTCGCGCGCGAGCGCGGACGATGCGTCGTGAGCACCACCGCCATCGATCCACAGACCGCGAAATCCGGCGTGCTTCCCGCGCCGCCGTGCACGCTCGTCCTCTTCGGCGCGGGCGGCGATCTCACGAAACGTCTGCTGATGCCGGCCCTCTACAACCTCGTGCGCGGCGGTTTGCTCGACGACGGATTCCGCATCGTCGGCGTCGATCACAACGAACGCACGACGGACGAGTGGCGCGCCGATCTCACCGCGACGATGCGATCGTTCACGACCGACGCACACGCGGAATTCCATCCCAAAGCGATCGACGCGAACGCGTGGGACTGGATCGCGAGCCGACTCACCTACGTCGTCGCCGACTTCGAAAAGGCCGCCGACTACGAGCGCCTCGCCGGGACCGTGACGGGGAGCGCCGTTTTCTATCTCGCCGTGGCGCCGCGCTTTTTCGCATCGATCCCCGAGCGGCTCGCGGCCGCGAAGATGCTCGAGGAATCCGAGGGCACGTTCCGCCGCATCATCATCGAAAAACCGTTCGGCGCGGATCTCGCGTCGGCGAAGTCGCTCAACGCCGCGCTCTTGCGGGCCGCGGACGAATCGCAGATCTATCGGATCGATCATTTCCTCGGCAAGGAACCCGTGCAGAGCATCATGGCGCTGCGCTTCGGAAACGGGATGTTCGAGCCGATGTGGCGGCGCGAACACGTCGATCACGTACAGATCACGGCCGCCGAGACCGTCGGCGTCGAGAAGCGCGCGTCGTTCTACGAGACGACGGGTGCGCTGCGCGATATGGTGCCGAACCATCTCTTCCAACTGCTCGCGATGGTCACGATGGATCCGCCGAACTCGTTCGACGCGGACGACGTGCGAACCGAGAAGGCGAAATTACTCGGCGCCGTCCGACCGGTGTCGCCCGCCGACGTGGTCCGCGGACAATACGGCGCGGGGGCGATCGGCGACACGGAGGTCGGCGCGTATCGCGACGAAGACGGCGTGTCGAAATCGAGCACGACCGAAACGTACGCCGCGCTCGAACTATCGATCGAGAATTGGCGCTGGACGGGCGTGCCGTTCTACCTGCGCACGGGGAAGCGGCTCGCGGAACATCTCACGACGATCTCGATCCACTTCAAACCCGCGCCGTATCAGATCTTCCGCGATACGCCGGTCGACAGCGTGACGCCGAACGTGCTCACGTTGCAGATCGCGCCGACGCAAGGGATGACGACCGATTTCAGCGTGAAGGTTCCCGGACCGAAGATGAAGCTCGGTCGCGTGACGTCGGGATTCTCCTACGGCGATTTTTTTAAGGAACCACCGAACGTCGGATACGAGACGCTCATCTACGATTGCATGATCGGCGACACGACGCTCTTCCAACGCGCCGACCACATCGAGGACGGATGGGCCGCGGTCCAACCGGTGCTCGATGCGTGGGCGCACGGCGGCGACGGACTCGAAACGTACGTCGCGGGGAGCGACGGGCCGCGAGCGGCGGACGACCTCCTCGCACGCCACGGCCGCAAGTGGCTCCCCGTCACGCCGGACTCGGGCGTCCGACGCGCGGCGGAAACGCACTGACGACGGATGTCGGCCATGGTCGCGAGCGAACGTCGCAGGCCTTGCCACACGTACGGCGATCGGATCGTCGAGCACGGGCGAGCCGTCGTCGCGCCGACTTTCCCGTCGACGCTTTCGGGATGCAGGCCGTCGCGCACGAGCGCGATCGTAACCTGCGTGCGCGGGAAGCTTCGCACGCGCCGCCCCGTATACCCCGGCGTGACCGCCGCGAAGAGCACGGGGCGGAGCCGCTCCATCATGTCGGATGAGTTTTCCGCGACGGGAGAGTTCCGTCCGCGTCCGCAATCCGACACACCGATGCACGCCGACGCCGAACGCGCGATCGCCGATCTCGGGCTCGAGCCGCATCCCGAAGGCGGTTGGTATCGCGAGATCTTTCGAAGCGCCGCACGCGTGACGACCGCGGACGGTCGGACGCGCGCGGCGCTGACGACGATCTACTATCTCATCACGTCGGGCGT
>CAZZXB010000085.1:12283-13461 GCA_964658025.1 uncultured Janthinobacterium sp. | reverse complement strand
ACGAAGCGTATGTCGGGCCAGAGCGATTCCAGCGACGGGTGCAGGCCCGCGCAATAGGCGATCGCGTTTCCGTTTTCGTAGGCGAGCGCGAACGGGGCGTTCGTGTACGAGATGACGCGGACGGAGCGGCAGTACGGCCGTAGCCGCTCGACGTGATCCTGCACGCGCAAGAGATCGCGCGGATGTTGGCCGCGCGTCGCCCACAGGCCGTATTGGTTCTGGCCGGCGAGCGCGGGCGGGAGATGGTACGGCGCGCCGTAGACGTCGAGCGCGGCGGCCTCGCCGTAGTTCTGCACGAGGATCGACGTGCGCGCGCGCGTCTCGGGCGGAAGCGAATCGTACGCCGTCCCGACCTCGCGCGCGAAGGCCCGCCAGCCGAGCATGTCGGCGAAGAGCTGCGGGAGCGCCGCGCCCGCGATGCCTTTTTCTTGCGCCTGCGGTGCCAGATGCATCGTGACGAGATAGCGCGCGAGGACGGGCGGCGAGAGGATCGGTAACGCGACGGGCGCGATGACGGCCGACACCGCGACCGATGCCGCGAGGTACGCGCCGATCGCGATGCGACCGCGCACCGCGCGTTCGACGGTCACGGCGCCGAAAACGAAGAGCGACGGATAGATCGCCGCGAGATAGTAATCCTTACCGTGCGCGGCGACGACCGCGACGATCGTCGCGCACGCCGCGATCGCGACGAACCGCACGCGCGCGAGCGACGGCACGACGAACGGCCCGACGAGACCCGCGAGCCAGAGCGGCGCGAGCAGCGGATCGAGTACGAGGATCTGATTGATCGCGAAAGCGACGGGAGCGACGGCGACGTCTTTCCGTCCGGCATTGTGGATCAGTTCGAGGAACGGAAAGCCGTGCGCCGCCTGCCACGCGACCGACGGCGACGCGATCGCGACGGCGATCGCCGCCGCGATCCAGAGCGACGCGCGGCCGAGTAATGCCCGTTCGCGCGTCGCGAGGAGCCCGATGCCGAGCGTGGCGAGCCAGAGCGCGAGCGCGTATTTCGCTTCGAACGCGACGCCCGCGCCGAGACCCGTCCAGAGGAGCGCGCGCGGTTCGTCGCGCACGATCGCGCGCGTCAGGCCGTAGGCGACGCCCGTCCACGCGACGAGTTCGAAGCTCGTCGTATTCAGCGTCGCCGTGAGGCCGAGAAACATCGGCGCGACGGC
>CAZZXB010000085.1:0-12183 GCA_964658025.1 uncultured Janthinobacterium sp. | reverse complement strand
CCGCGAGCCACGGGAGCGCCGCGGCCGCCAGCACCGCCGGAAGCCGCAAGATCCACGTCTGCGCTCCGAGCGCGTATCCCGCGGCCGCCAGGAGCGGGACGAGCGGCGGCTGATCGACATAGCCGAACTGCGGATGGCGGCCGCAGACGATGAAGTAGAGTTCGTCGCGGAAGACGTCGTAACGATTCGCGACGGCGAGGTGCAGCGCGCCCGTGAGCAGCGAGACGATCGCCGCGATGCGGCCGAGACGCGCCGACCTCGCGCCGCCGGGTGCGTCGCCTCCTCGCGCCGAAAAACGACTCATCGTGTACCGATCGCTTCCGACCCTCTCGCGGTCTCCCATCGACGACGTCCGCATTCGTGCGATTACCGAACTCGCACCTCCGTCGCGCGTGATCGGCGAGTTTTCCACGCCGACCGCGGTCGCGGATCTCGTGTACGATTCGCGCGATGCCGTCCACCGCATCCTCCATCGCGAGGACGATCGGCTCGTCGTCATCGTCGGTCCGTGTTCGGTCCACGATACCGACGCCGCGCTCGACTACGCGCGGCGCCTCGTCGCGGAGCGCGTGCGTCTCGCCGAGCATCTCGAGATCGTCATGCGCGTCTACTTCGAAAAACCGCGGACGACCGTCGGATGGAAGGGACTCATCAACGATCCCGGCATGGACGAGAGCTTCGACATCAACCGCGGCTTGCGCACGGCGCGCAAACTCATGCTCGACATCGGCGCGCTCGGACTTCCGGCGGGATGCGAATTCCTCGACACGATCACGCCGCAGTACGTCGCGGATCTCGCGGCGTGGGGCGCGATCGGCGCGCGCACGACCGAATCGCAAGTCCATCGCGAACTCGCGTCGGGGCTCTCGTGCCCCGTCGGATTCAAGAACGGGACCGACGGTAACATCAAGATCGCGATCGACGCGATCTTAGCGGCGAGCCGTCCGCATCATTTTCTCTCGGTGACGAAAGAGGGCCGTTCCGCGATCGTCGAGACGAGCGGCAACGACGACTGTCACGTGATCCTGCGCGGCGGGAAGACGACGAACTACGATGCGGCGAGCGTCGCGGCGGTCTGCACGGAACTCGCGGCCGCCGGACTCGAGACGCGCGTGATGATCGACGCGAGCCACGGCAACAGCCGCAAACAACACGCGAACCAACTCGGCGTGATCGCCGACGTCTCGACGCAGGTCTCCGGCGGCGACGATCGGATCGTCGGCGCGATGATCGAGTCGAATCTCGTCGCCGGCCGTCAGGATCGCACGCCCGGTCGCGAGCTCGCGTACGGTCAGAGCATCACCGATGCGTGCATCGCGTGGGACGATACGGTGCCGCTACTCGACGCGCTCGCGAACGCGGTCGCGGAGCGCCGGGCACGGCGGCACGCCGTCTGAGCGAACGGCGCCCGGCGCGATGCGCGCGAAAGCGCGAACTCATCTCACGCGCAAGCCGAAGCCCGTCCCGATGTATTGGAAACGCGAACCGCCGATCGGCGTGTAGCTACTGCCGTACTCGACGTCGACCTCGAGATCGGGTCCGAGTAATTTCTGCACGCCCGCATCGCTGAAGACGTGGCCGCCGCCGCCCGGTGCGAGTTTGGTTTGGCCGACGAGTTCGGCGTAGAATTGATAGGCGTTGGGGATCTGCGCGGTCACGACGAACGACGGAAGAAAATATCCGAAACGCGCGCCGCGACCGCTCGCGTCGAAACCCGCCGACGACGCGCCCGCAAGCGTCGTCCCGAAACCGATCGCCGGACTCGCCGCGTACGCGACGTCGACGTCGAGCGTCTGCGTCGGGCCGCCCGCGCCGAATCCGCCCGATCCCGTGGCCGCCGTGAAGAGGCCGTCGACGCCGTACGTGAAGCGACCGCCCGGCGGTAATTCGTATTTGAATCCGAGACCGAGATCGCTGAAGCCGCTCGTGACGGCGCCGCTTCGGTCGCGTACGCGATTGAGATTCGGTCCGATGAGGTCGAGCTCGAAACGATCGGCGATGCCGACGCGCTCGAACCCCTGCGGGTACGTCGTCGTGACGCTCGCCGACGTACCGCCCTGCGATTGGTTCTGATAGCCCTCTTCGAGCACGACGGCCCCGCGGGGAACCGCGCACGCGCTGTATCCGACGGTCGGCCGGTTCAGCGTCGCGAGCAATCTCGTGGAACCGCCGCACGGATCTTTCGCGTCCGCCGCCGGAGACGCGATCGGAACCGGCGTCGTCGACGGAGCCGGCGTCGGCGCGCCGACGGCCGTCGGCGACGGTTGCGCGGCGGCGACACGATCCGCGTGCGATGCCGCGAACGCGGTCGCGAGTGCGAAGGTCAGGTGCGCGACTCGGGCGACTCTTCTCACGATCTCCATCCAAAAAAGCGCGACGATCGGCGGTCGCCGATCCCACGCGTCTCTTCTACGACGACCTCACCCGTCGCCCGTCGTATCGTACGGATTTTCGGGCACCGCGAGCCGCGGTCTCTCCGAGCGTTTCGAGTTCGATCGAGCCCGCCCGATGCCGGCGTGTCTCGGGAACTACAAGCGGCCGCGCGCCTTCACGTCGAGATACGCGTCGAGAATCGAGACCGTGAGCTTTTCGGCGGGGACGTCGAGCGCGATGATGCCGCGCGCGCGCAGGGTCGAGATCGCGGCGGCGCGTTCGTCGGCGAGCGAGATCGCGACGGCCGTGCGGAAGGCGCCCGGCGCGTCGCGCACGGGTTCGTCGAGCGCGCGATCGATCGCGGCGTCGCGCATGAGCACGCACATGACGAGATGGCGCGGTACGAGCACGCCGAGTCCCGCGAGGACCGCGGCCGACGCGACCGGATCGAAGAGATCGGTGAAGAGCACGATGAGGCTGCGCTTCGTATAGCGACGCGCGAGCGACGTGAAGAACGTTTCGTAGTCGGGTTCTTCGAGACGCGGTTGCAGGTCGTACGCGGCGCGAGCGAGCGCCGCGACGTGCGCGACGCCGCGACGCGGCGCGAGTTCCAGGATCGGTTTCGCGGCGAACGCGACGAGACCGACGTTATCGTTCGCGCGTTCGGCGATGCGCGCGATCGATAACGCCGCCGCGAGCGCGTAGTCGAACTTGCGCTGCGGTCCGAGCCGCGGCGTCATCACCCGACCGCAATCGAGCGCGACGACGACCTGTTGGCTCCGCTCGACTTCGTACTGCGCGACCATCGTCCGGCCGCGCCGCGCCGATGCCTTCCAATCGACGAGTCGGAACGGATCGCCCGGTTGATATTCGCGAAAACTCTCGAAATCGGTCCCGACGCCGCGTTGCCGCAGACGCCGCAAACCCGCATCGAGCAACGTGCTGCGCTTCGCGAGCGTGCCGTACCGTTCGACGGCCGAGAGATCGGGGAACACGCGGAGCTCCGCGGACGGCGCGTCCGTGCGGAAACGACGGCGCAGCAACCCGACGCGCGTCTCGACCCACACGTACGTCGCGCCGAAGGCGGCGCGACCGCGCTCGCGCGGACGGATCTCGAGCGTCGCCGTCGCGCGCGCGTTCGCGGGGACGCGGCGTTCGATCGTGTCCGCGTCGAAGGCGATCGTCGCGACCGGCGATTCGACGATGCCGATGCGGATGCCGACGTTCGCGCGATTCTCGACGTCGTACGCGATCGTCGCCGCGCGACGGAGCGCGGCGTGCTCGGGAAGGCGTCGGACGACGCGCAGGGCGCGCGCGCCCGGGATCAGCACGGCATCGGTGACGACGAGCGCGACGACGACCGCGAGCGCGCCCCAAAACGCGACGACGAACGCGGGCGCGATGCTCGCGAGCGCCAGCACGAACGCGACCGAGAGCAACGCGTACGCGCCGCGCGTCGAGAGCCAGAGCCTCGGTGCGACCGGCTTCAGGATCCGCCCGCGCTCCACGGCGGCGGACGCTTTTCGAGGAACGCCGCCACGCCCGCCCGCCCTTCGGGACTCGCGCGCCGCGCGGCGATCGCCGACGCCGTCGGCGCGAGCGCCGCATCGTACGACAGATCGGCGACCTCGGCGAAAAGCGCCTTCGCCGCCGCGATCGCGCCCGGCGCGGCGAGCATCGCCTCGCGTACGACGCGATCGATCGCGTCGTCGAGCGCCTCGGCGGCGACGACCGCGTGGACGAGACCGATGCGCTCGGCGCGGCGCGCGTCGAAGCGCTCGCCCGTGAGCGCGAGCGCGCGCAGGTGCGAGGGACCGATCTTCGCGAGCACGAGCGGCACGATCGTCGCGGGAACGAGGCCGAGCTTCGTCTCCGAGAGCGCGAAGACGGCGTCGTCCGCGGCGACCACCACGTCGCAGGCCGCCGCGAGTCCCACGCCGCCGCCGAACGCCGCGCCGTTCACCCGACCGACGACGAGTTTCGGGCAGCGATCGATCGCGCGGAACATCGTCGCGAGCGCCGTCGCGTCGGCGACGTTCTCGTCGTACGTGAGCTCCGCGGACGCGCGCATCCACGCGAGATCCGCGCCGCCGCAGAACGCGCTTCCATTTCCGGAGAGCACGATCACGCGAACGCTCGCGTCGCGCGCGAGTTCGTCGAACGTCGCGCGGAGTTCGGCGATCGACGCGGCGTCGAGGGCGTTACGGACGTGCGGGCGATCGAGCGCGACGTGCGCGACGCCGCCGTGAGACGCGCGCGCGAGCGCGCTCACGCGGGCGTCTCGCGCGGCACGGGGACGGTCGCGAGGATCTCGGCGAGCGCGCTCTCCGCGGTCACGCCCTCGATCTCGCTTTCGGGTTTGACGACGAGCCGATGCGCGAGGACGAGCGGCGCCACGGCCTTCACGTCGTCGGGCGTCGCGAAGTCCCGACCGTCGATCGCGGCCGACGCGCGGATCGCCGTCAGGAGCGCGAGCGTCGCACGCGGACTCGCCCCGAGCGCGAACGCGTTCGACGTTCTCGTTCGCGCGACGACGGCGTAGAGGTATCCGCGCAACGTCTCCGCGACGTGGACGCCGCGGATGTCCGCTTGCGCCGCGAGCACGTCCTCCGGCGTCGCGACCGCCTCCACGCCCGCCGCGCCGAGATCGCGCGCGTCGAAGCCGTCCGCCGCGCGATCGAGTAACGCGCGCTCCTGCGCTTCGGTCGGATACGTCGTGCGCGCGCGCACGAAAAACCGATCGAGTTGCGCTTCGGGGAGCGGGTAGGTCCCTTCGAACTCGATCGGGTTCTGCGTCGCGCACACGACGAATAACGGCGGCAGGGCTTCGGTCTCGCCGTCGATCGTGACGTGACGTTCCTCCATCGCTTCCAAGAGCGCCGCCTGCGTCTTGGGCGGCGTGCGATTGATCTCGTCGGCGAGTAAGAGCGAGGTGAAGATCGGTCCGCGCCGCAGGCTGAATTCGAGCGTCTGCGGGTTGAACACGGTCGTCCCGACGACGTCGGAGGGCATGAGATCGGGCGTGAACTGGATGCGCCGGAACGGCGCGCCGACGAGCGCCGCGAACGTCCGCACGAAGAGCGTTTTCGCGGTTCCCGGCACGCCTTCGATGAGGATGTGGCCGTTGCCGAGCAACGCGACGAGAAACGCGAACGACGTCCGTTCGTTGCCGACGATCACGCGATCGACGCCCTCTTGCAGACGCCTGGCGAGATCGGTTGCGCGGGCCATGATCAGGGCGGATCCTTTCGTAGCCGTCGCGCGATCGCGACCCCGCGTACGAATTCGCCCGAACTCGGGGATCGCCCGCGCGCCGACGTCGCGAGCGTCGCGAACGCCTCGCGATCCTCCGCGCGACCGAGGCGCGCGGCGATCGTCGCGTCGTCGGCGCCCGCGGCGAGTCCGAGCCGCCGCGCGAGAACGCGCGCGGTCGACGCGTGCGCGCTCGCGAGCGTTTCGGTCTCGGTCTTCCCGCGGCGCAAGAGCGACGCGAGCGCGTTCAAGAAATCGGAGCCGTCGCGGTCGTCGCGCGCGAAGGGCACGATCGGCGGTCCCAGACGCAGCGCGGCTCCCGCGAACGAGATCGAGAGCACGACCGCCGCGAAGGCCAAGGCCCATGCGAACGGCCGCGGTACGACGTTCCACCAGTGTAGCGGGATGCTATGGCCGTGAACCGTTTCGTCGAACGCGACCGTTCCGCCGAGACGCGCGGGCGACGCGAGCGCGACGGCGAGCCGCGCGCGATCGCCGGTCGCGAGCGCCGCGTTCGAGAAGAGCTCGCGATCGCTCGCGACCGTCACGCGACCGCGCCCGTACGCATAGGTCGCGACGTACGCACCGCGGCCGTCGTCGAGGAGCACCCCGACGTCGCGACGCCGTTCCCAGCGCGCCGCGTTGCCGCCGTCGACGCGCGCGATGCCGCGCGACGCGAGGCTCGGCGCGACGTACGCGCGACCGCGAACCCGCGTCGTCGATGCGTACGGACGCGGGAGATGCAGGACGCCCTGCTTCGCCGCGGCCGCGTCGTCGCCGACGTAGAGCAACGAACCGCCCGCGCGAACCCACGCTTCGAGCGCGCGGAGGTCGGCGCGCGACGGCACGACCCCTCGCGGATCGAACGGTAACGGATCGGCCCACACGAGCGTATCGACCGACGCGTCGAGATATGCCGCCGGCCGCTCGAATCGCTCGACGCGAATCGCACGTCGGGCGAGCAGTTCGGCGAACGCCCGATAGCCGCCGCCCGCATAATCGTAACTCGAGTAGGACGCGACGTTCCTCGAATCGACGCTCCCGGCGCCGCGGACGACGCCGATCGCGACGAGCGCCGCGAAGCCGACGAGCGCGAGCGCGCCTTCGACCGTCGCGATGCGGGCGAACGCGCGCCTCACGCGGGGGCCCGCGTCCCGAGGGCCGCTTCGATCGCGTCGAGATCGTGCTCGGCGGTCGCGAAATCGTCCGGTCCCGAATCCGTGCGCGCGTATTTCGCGAGAACGTAGCGACGCGCGAGCGCGTCGAACGGCGCGCCGGCGGCGGCGAGCGATCGCCGGACGAGCCGCCGATAATCGCCGGGCGTGCGCGCCTCGTCGAACGCCACGATCGCGGTTTCGTCGAAGCGGACGAGCGCCGCCATCCAGAGCGCCGCGATCGCACGCGCGAAATCGCCGCGCGTCGCCGCCGCACGGGCGAGATCGCGCCAGGCCGCCGCGTCGCGCCCGCGTTCGAGCATTTCCCAGCCATCGCCCGGCGCCGGGCGCGGGGACGACGCGCGGGCGAACGCGAGCGCGAGCCGGATCGCGACGAAGCCGAGCGCACCCATCGCGAGCGCGACCATCGCCGCGCCGAGCACGGTCTCGAACCCGTGAGCAGCCGCGAGCCCGTCGAAGAGCGGTCGGAAGATCGGCGTCAACACGTGCTCGACGAACCAGTTCCACGCGATCTCCCAGAGCGTCCGCGGCGGAGAGACGGCGATCGACGGATTCGCGTGCGCGTACGCGGACTGCGCGACGATCTCGCGCGCGATCCGATTCGGGTCGCTCGCGGGCGAGGGAGGCGCGTTCAGATCGCGGGCGCGATGGTGCGCGCGGCGAGTTGGAGATCGAGCCCTTCTTCGCGCACGCGCAGATCGAAGTAGAACACGCAGAGCACGGCGAGCGAGAAGATCGACGACACGATCGAGAGCACGATCTGGAAGAGCGATACGACGACGTCGCTGTGCACGAGCTCGGCGATACCGACCGTACCGGCGAGCGAGAGGAGCGCGATGCCGAAGACGATCGCGAGAAACGCGAAACCGAACAACAGCGAACGTCTGATATCGAGCGACCGGAAGACGCGCCGCACGGCGGTCGTGAACGCGCCCGCGCTCGGCATCTTCTCCACCACGCACGCCATGTACGAGAGATACCACGTGAGCACCGCGAGGACGCCGAACGCGAGCAACGCGAGCAGGTAGGTGAGTCCGAAGATCACCCCGAGCGCGATCCCGAGACCCACGACGAAATGGGCCACGATCGCGACGGCGACGCCGAGAAAGAGTCCGACGACGATCGCCGCGAGGTACGCGAAGACGCCGAGTACCGCGAACAGGAGGTTGATGCCGACGAGCGGCAGCCAGCGCGCGAGCGCCGCGCCGTACGCCTGCGCGAACGACGTGGGCCGACCGAGATAGTCGGCCGAGATCATCTCGATGAGCGCGGCCTGCGCGAGCGGCGCGACGAAAAAGGCCGCGATCCCCAGGAGCACGAGGCTCGGACCGCCGTGTATCCCGGCGAGCTCGCGCTGGAGATCCGCGGGCGAGCGGGCCGGATGGCCGGCGCTGGTCCGCATGGCGTCGCCGAGCGCCGTCACCATCTGCGTGTAGTCGTGCGCGCCGTAGAACGCGACGATGCCGTACGGCACCGCGAACACGACGTACACGACGAGTAACGGCACGAAAAACTTCACGCAGAGCGTCACGGCTCGGTCCAAGACCTCGCCGATTCCGAGCGGGCGGAGACTCACGGTCGGTCCGGACGCGTCCATATCGCGCCCACGTTCTGCACGCGGGCGACCCGCCCCGCCCCGGTACGTTCCCGACGCCGCGCGCGACGGAGCCCGCGGGGGACGGCGTTACTTGGGCAGCTTGCGCTTATTGAATTTCGGCGGGCCCTTGCGGCGCGAGAACGTCTTGACCGCGGTTTTACCCTTGGGTTGGGTCGCGAATTTGCGTGGGGTTTCGCCCTGACGCATGAGCGCTTCGTGGATGTCTTCGTCGATGCGTTCGCGCATGAGCGTCACGGCGCTCGCGTTCGTGTAGACGTCGGGGAAGCGCTGCGCGAGCCAGAGGTAGAGCGTGGCGAGGCGCGAGCGATCTTCGAACAACAACAGGCGGTCGCGGGCGATCAGACCCGAGGCGAGTTCGCCGCCGTCGACCGTGCCGCCGAGCGCGTGACGCTCGGCCCACCGCGCGAACACGATGAGCGCGTTCCCGCGCGTCGAGACGGGCGCGCGGGCGTACGTCGAGCGGGTCGGCAGCGGAAGGCTCGAGAACGAATCGGAGCTCTCGAGGGCGATCGCGATCTCGATCGTGTCGGTGAGGTCGGCGATGCGCAGATCCGTGTCGTCCGATTTTCGGATGCGCGTTTGGAAGAATTGGAGCAGCCGACTCAACTGCGCGGTGCCGATGATCTGCGAGAGTCGGCGCAGATGTTCGTCCGTCGGCGAGATCCAGATCGGGAGCGTCTCGGCGACCTCGTAGCGTTCGAGCCCGGCGCGCAAGAACGGTAGCGTTCGCGGATCGAGCGTCGTCACGGAGCCGCGCTCGCGAATCCCGTAGCGGCCCGCGCGGCCGGCGATCTGACGCATCTCGGGCGGCGTGAGCGGCCGTAGCGCCGTGCCGTCGAACTTCTGCGTCGCCGCGAACACGAGCCGACGGATCGGAAGATTCAGCCCTAAACCGATGGCGTCGGTCGCGACGAGCACCTCGGCCGCACCCGAGCGAAAGCGTTCGGCTTCGCGACGTCGTACCGCGGGCGAGAGCGACCCGTAGATCGCGGCCGTCGTCCGACCGAACGCCTTGATCCGACCCTGCAGCTCGACGACGTCTTTGCGCGTGAACGCGACGACCGCGTCGCCCGCCTTGAGTTCGCCGAGCGAGACCGCATCGACGACCTCGAGCGGATTCTTGCGTTCGAAGCGGCGCACCGCGATCGGCACGCCGAGACGCTCGGCGAGTTGCTTCGCGGAAGCGAGACCGTCCTCGGAGCCGCACATGATGACGCGCTTCGCGCGCACGCCCGCGATCGCGAGGGTCCACGCCCAGCCGCGCTGTTCGTCCTGCAGCATCTGCGCTTCGTCGACGACCGCGACGTCGACCGGTCGCCCGAGATCGACCATCTCGACGGTCGAACTCACGTGGCGCGCGCCCGCGAGCGTCACGCGTTCCTCGCCCGTCACGAGCGAGGTGACGATGCCGACCTCGTTCATCCGTTCGTGGATCTCGAGCGCGAGCAGGCGCAACGGCGCGAGATACATCCCCGACTCGACTTCGGAGAGCGCCTCGATCGCGGCGTGCGTCTTCCCCGAATTCGTCGGCCCGACGAAATACTCGAACGCGCGCGCTTCGTGCGTCAGACTCTCGAGATAGAACTGGAGACCGAGGCTCGCTTCCGCGCGCTCCTCGACGCGACGATTCTCGAGCTCCTGATATTCGAGCACGAGCCCGCGACGCGCGAGTTCGAGCGCGCTGAAGAACGACGAATGCTGGTAGACGTGGCGCTTGGCCGCATCGTCGGGCTCGGTGAGGATCTTCGCGGCCGCGCGTTCCATCGCGTGTCGGAATTTTCCGACGACCGGATCGACGATCGGCGCGAGCGCCGCTTCGCCCGCCTCCGCCGTCATCTCGTCCGGCGTCGGCACCTGAACGCGCCCGCGCACGATCGCGGTCCGCGGCCCGAAATGAAACGAGCGCTCGATCTTGATCTCGACGAGCTCGCGCCCGATGAGTTTCCACCCGAGCCGATTCGCCGTTTTTTTCGCGACCGCGCGCGCGAGCCGCCCCGCGTCGTGTTCGGGGACCGACGGATCCGCGTCTTCGCTCTGCGACGCACGGTCGCGCGCCTCACGCGGTGCGTCGTCGGGCCGCCGTGCGTCCGTCACGACGAGAGCGGTCTGCGGCCTTCGAGCGCTTTCGCGAGCGTTACTTCGTCGGCGTAATCGAGGTCGCCGCCGATCGGCAGGCCGTAGGCGAGACGCGTGACGCTGACGCCGCTCGGCGAGATCAGACGCGAGAGGTACAGGGCCGTCGCTTCGCCTTCCGCGTTCGGGTTGGTCGCGACCACGAGTTCGACTTGTTTCTCGTGCGCGATCCGTTCGATGAGTTCTTTGATGCGCAGTTGCGCGGGGCCGACGCCGTCCATCGGCGAGATGAGCCCGCCGAGCACGTGATAGCGACCGCGGTACGCGCCCGTGCGTTCGAGCGCGAAGATGTCCTTCGCTTCGGCGACGGCGCAGACGATCGTCGCGTCGCGACGCGCGTCCGTGCAGATCGAACACGGGTCGTCCTCGGTGAGCGAGAAGCAGATCGAACAGAGCTTCACGCGATCTTTCACCGCGATGATCGCGTCCGCGAGCGCTTCGGCTTCGGCGCGCGGACGATTGAGCAGATAGAACACGAGCCGAGCGGCCGTCTTCGGACCGACGCTCGGCAACTTCGAGAATTCGTTGATGAGGCTCTGGACGGGGCCCGCGAGTGCGTTCAGGGTCGTGCGATCGCTCGGGACGCGGCGTTCACATCAGACCCGGGATGCGCATGCCGCCGGTGAGCGCGCCCATCCGTTTGCCCGAGGTCTCTTGCGCTTTCGCGACGGCGTCGTTGAACGCGATCACGAGCAGATCTTCGAGCGTCTCGGGATCTTCGGGATCGATCGCGTCCTTGCCGAGCTTTACGGACGCGACGCGATAGTCGCACGTCATCTCGACGCCGACCGCGCCGCCGCCGGCCGTTCCGGTCACGACGGTCGCCGCGAGTTCGTCTTGCGCCTTGGTCATCTCGGCTTGCATCTTCTTGACCTGGGCCATCATCTGCGCTTGATTCATCGCTACTCCGTCTTACCTAACCGCTCGCGCGCGTATGCCATGAGGTCGATTTCGCCGCGCGGGTCGCCCGCGCTTGCCGCCGTCGCATCGGCGATCGGCGCCGGCGCCGGGCGCGCGCCGCGAACCGCGGCCGAACGCGGTTGGAACCGCACGCGTAGCGCGACGCCGAGCACGTCGAGAACGGCCGCTTCCACGAGCGTGCCGTGCCCGCGGACGATCTCTTCCTGCACCTTGTCGACGACGCCGATCGAGAGCCGATCGCCCTCGAGCGCGTCGACCGTCGCCTGCGAGAGCGGTCCCAGGAGCGGCCGATACTGCTCGCCGGCACGCGTGCGAATCCGATCCCACTGCGATCGGACGCGCTGCAGCGTCGGCGGTTCGGGAGTCGGCGAAGGCGGAACGGCGGCCGCCGGAGCCTGCGGTACGTCGCGCGGTTGCGTCGGCGGAACCGCGGTCGCGATCGGATCGAACGTCGCGTCGATCGTTTCGGCGACGGCCCCGTTCGGGAGCACGCCGTTCGACGCCGCGGTTAACGCTTCGGACGTTTCTCGGGACGCGGACGTCGGCCGCGATGCGGAGTCGGAGTCGTCGTCGCCCGGAGCACGATCCGCATCGCTCGAAGCGGCCGCCGCATCTCGCGAGGCTCGCACCGACCGCGCGTCCGCAAGCGCCGCACTCGGCTGCGCGGTCGCAGATTCTGCAGGCGCCGCGCTCGGTCGCGCGGCCGAAGAT
>CAZZXB010000084.1:10121-13541 GCA_964658025.1 uncultured Janthinobacterium sp. | reverse complement strand
CGGAAGAAGACATGCCGTACACGGAAGACGGCACGCCGGTCGACATCGTGCTCAACCCGCTCGGCGTGCCGAGCCGCATGAATCTCGGGCAGATCATGGAGACCCATCTCGGATGGGCCGCGCGGATGCTCGACATGCACATCGCGACGCCCGTCTTCGACGGCGCGCATGCCGAGGATATCGCCGAGTGGTTGCAGGACGCGGGACTTCCCGCCGACGGCAAGACGTGGTTACGCGACGGTCGCACGGGCGAACGGTTCAATCGCCCGATCACGGTCGGCATGATCTACATGCTCAAGCTCGCGCACTTGGTCGACGACAAGATCCACGCGCGTTCGACGGGCCCGTACTCGATGATCACGCAGCAACCGCTCGGCGGCAAGGCTCAATTCGGCGGACAGCGTTTCGGCGAGATGGAAGTCTGGGCGCTCGAGGCCTACGGCGCGGCGTACACGCTGCAAGAACTCCTCACGGTCAAATCCGACGACGTCGTCGGCCGCGTGAAGACGTACGAGGCGATCGTCAAGGGCGAGAACGTCATGGAGCCGGGCGTTCCGGAATCGTTCAAGGTCCTCATCAAGGAACTCCAGTCGCTCGCGCTCGACGTCAAGGTGCTCACGGAGAACCGCGAAGAGATCGAGATCAAGATCCAAGACGACGACATGACCGAGACCGCGAAGGATATCGGCTTGCTCGTCGGCGACGACGATCCGCGCATGTCGCAGACGATGGTCGCGGCGCGCGAAGCCGAGCAACAGCGGGCGCTCGCGGCCGCCGCGCCGCCGGCGGGCATCGGCCTCGAGGAGGTCGCCGAAGGCGCGACCGCCGTCGAGGGCGAGGAAGCCGAGGAAGACGACGAAGCCGAAGCGAGCGACGAGGAAGTCGCGGCCGCGCAGGCCTCGCCCCGCGGGATCGCCGCACCGCCGCCGGGTCTGGAAGACGAAGCCGGAGGCGGCTTCGGTCGCGGACCGAGCCTCGGCGACGACGTCCTCGATGCCGACGTGCTCGAGGAAGAGCCGGCCGTCGAGGAAGAGGAAGTCGACGAAGGCTACGTTCTCGAGGACGAAGATGCGGAGTCCGAGGAGGAAGAGGAAGAAGACGAGGGCCTCGGACCGCTCGGAGGCGGCGACGAGGACTACTAGGTGATCGAGAGAGCCGGTCCGCGAAGCGGCCGGCTCTTTTTTCGCCGACGTGCGATCCGGACGGGTCCGACGGATGGCCGCACGATCGGCGCTCGTCGCGGGATCGGCGCTTACGAATCGCGATCGCGTCCGCGTACGGCGGCGCGGCATGACGGCGATTGCGATGGGAACCGCGCGCGCGCGACGCGCGAGCGGCGCCGGCGGATCGATCGATGATCCACGTCATCGTCGTTTCCGGGACGAGCGAGGTGCCGATCGCGCACGAGCTCGCGACGCTCGTACGTGCCGCGTGGCCCGATGTGGCGGCGAGCGCCAGCGATCGGGTGACGATCGCCGTGGGCGTCACGTTTTCGAGCGAGATCGATCTCTTGGTCGCGATCGAACTCGCGACGCCGCGTGCGATTCCGGCGCGCGAGCGACGCGACGGAACGCGGTCGCCGGTCGATGCCGACGTGCAGTCGGCGTTGATCGCGATCGAGGTGAAGCAACTCGATCCGTCGCGTTTCGAAATCGTCGGTACCGATCTCGTTCCGCGCTACGGGAGCGGCACGAAGAAGCGATCCGTCGCGGCGCAACTGAGCGACGTGTCGGTCGCGGTGCGCGGACAGATCGAGCGCTACGGCGTCGAGTCGTTTTTCGCGTTCGCGGTCGGATGGATGACCGAGATGGCGCCGGCCGATCTCTCGGGCGTCGTTCCGTGGATCGTCGGCGCGGATGCGGACTGGTTCGCGATCCTCGACGCCGCCGCGCAACGCAGCGCGAGTCTCTACGGCGCCAAATCCAAAGCACACGCGGACGCGATCGCCACGATCCGCACGATCGCGACGCGCACGCGTCCGCTCTCGCCGCTCGATCGCGAGAAAGCGAACGCGCTCGCGACCGATACGATCGTCGCGGACGTCATCGACGACCTCGCGCGCGACGTCGGCCACAAACAGGTCTGCGTCGCGGGTCGCGGCGGATCCGGAAAGACGACGACGCTCGCGCTCCTCGCGAAGCGCCTCGCGGAGACGCGGGGCGAACGCGTGCTCTTCCTCACGTTCCATCGAACGCTCCGGGGCGACATCGCTCACCTCGTCGACGCGCTCGTCGACGAACCGGGCGCGCGCGCGCGGATCCGCGTCGATACGGTGACGAACTATCTCATCGACGTACTCTCGGAACTAGGGATCGCGATCCCGAAAACGGCCGAAGCCATCGATTATGGCGCGCTTCGCGAAGCGACGGCGTCGCTCGCGCGCGCCTGGGTCGCGGACCCGGAGAAGCTCGACGTGGCGTTATTGCGCGAGGTGTCGCCCGGCCGGTTCGCGTTCGACGCGGTCCTCATCGACGAAGCGCAAGACTGGCACGACGAAGAGCGCGATCTCGTGCGGATGCTCTTCGGTCGGTCGAACGTCGTGCTCGCCGACGGTATCGAACAGCTCGTGCGTCGGCAGACGTCGTGCGATTGGAACGTCGGCGTTCCGAAGGTCGAGCGCTCGCGACGCGAGCTCGGCCGATCGCTACGGATGCAGAAGAATCTCGCGCTCTTCGCGAACGCCTTCGCGCGCGCGTCCGGACTCGTGGACTGGAAGATCGCGCCCTTCGACAGGCTGACCGGCGGACGGATCGTCGTGGTCGTCGGTCCGCAGACCGACGTGACGCCGACGTTCGCCGCGGTGCGGACGTTGCTCGCGTCGGGCGGTGCGCGACCCGTGGATGCGCTCGTCTGCGTCCCCCCGACGTTCGTCTCGAGCTCGTCGCCGGGGCGACGCGAATCGATCGTCGCGCGCGAGCTTCGCGATGTGGGCGAAACGGTGTGGGACGCTTCCGACGCGGCGCTCCGCGACGCGCCGCCCGAATCGGTCGACGCGTGGCGGATCGTGCAGTACGATTCGTGCCGCGGACTCGAAGGCTGGGTCGTGCTGGCCTACGGGCTCGATCGACTCGTCGCGAACAAACGCAAGTATCCGAACTTCGTCGACGGCGAGACGGGCGATCCGGAAGCGGTCGCGCGTCGCTGGCTCATGATCGCCTTGACGCGTGCCGTCCACACGCTCGTCGTGACGATCGAGGATCCGGGCGATCCGCTCGTCGCGACGATTCGCGAAGCCGCGGCGCACCTACCGAACGGCGTCGTAGAATTCTCGGACGGAGCATCGCTACCGTCGGTCTTGGTACCGGGTCTCGAAGCGAGGAACCGCTAACGATCGGACTCGGCGGCCACGTATCTCGGGACCGCGAGAGCTTCCATCACCGCGATGACGACCGCGCCGACCGTGACCTCGCCCATGCGAGA
>CAZZXB010000084.1:1421-10021 GCA_964658025.1 uncultured Janthinobacterium sp. | reverse complement strand
CCCGAGGTGAACCAGCAGTTCGTGAAATTCGCGGCGCGCAGACGCGCGCGTTCGTCGGTCGTTTCCGGGAGCCGCCACGCGACCTGGACGTTGACCTCGTCGTTCGCGCCGAGCGTGATCACGTGCGTCCGACCGTCGCGAACGAAGCGGACCGTCGTCCGGTCGTCGGGATCTTCCGGCGCGAACCCGGCCCGCGCGAGCGCGTCGTAGTACGGTCCGATCGACTGCATGACCCGATGCTACGGTTCTCGCGTGCCAACGCTATGGCACACCGCGATCGACGTCGGCCGACGGCGTCCGTATCCGACGTGGCGTCGCGCGCGTTCGGCACGCCCGCACGGCGGGGGCTAGGTCGCGTGCGGCGCCCCCGGTAGACCGGTGACGAGGTCGTGCCAGGCCCCGCGCTCGCGCTCGCCTTCGTTTCGCTCGCCGAAGATTTGAAGGACGAGATCGCCCGACTCCGCGTAGCATTCGAGCGACGTGACGATCCCGTTCGCGGTCGGTTTTCGAACCGCCCACGCGCGCGCCACCGTCGTTTCGTCCAAGTGGAGGTTGGAGCGCGCCCCGATGATGTCGCACCACCGGCCGCCGTACGATGGTTGCGAAACCGGACCGCTCGAGATCTGCAACATGCCGTCGCTCGCGACGAAGAGCATGAGCGGAACGCCTCCCTCCGCCGCCGCCGCGAAAAGCGCGCGATGCGCGCTCGGATCGAGCGCGCGGACGTACCGCGGATCCGCCAAGCGCACGCCCTGTTCGCGTTCCAATCGGAAACGCCGCAAGACGAGAAAGAAGTCGTGCGTGTCGGTCATCGCGGCGTACGCCTGTCGATACGTTCCGACGTCCACGTCGCCGTCGCGCTTCTTGGACACGGGGGCCGTCGCTCGCGGCACGGTTTCCGCGTGCGTTCCCGCGAGCGCGCGATCGCGGACGAGCGCGTCGTACGCGTCGCCGTCGCTCTCCGCGCGGAGGTAGATCTCGTGCGCGGAGACGCCGTCCGCGTCGAAGATCTGCAAGCTGCGCAGGACGCCTCCGTCGCGCGCGTCGTCGACGGCGTACGCCGAGACCCAACCGCTGGGAAAGACGCGGAGATCGATGTTGTCCCCGACGACGATCCCCGTCCGTTCGCCGACGTCGGGCGTTCCGTAGGTTCCGATCGACTCGAGCACGGCGCCCGAACTCCGCGTCGACGCCATGACCGGACCGAGGCGCGCGACGCCTTCGAGGAGGGCGCGCGCGTCCGCCTCGAGCGGTCGCGCTTCGCCCGCGACGGCGCGCGCGGCGACGTATTCGGCTTCGGTCACACCGAGCGTCGCCGCGGCCTCGCGCGCGCGCAGATCGGTCCGGTCGGAGCGCAGGCGGGCGATCTCTCGGAAGAGGTCGTCGCGCGAGGGATACGTTTTCGTGCTCGAGATCATCGACCGTTCCGTTCGTAACGCTCCGTCGCGATCATGCGCGCGACGGCCGTGTGCGGTATCGTCGTCGCCTACGCCGCGGAAACGGCGTTGCTCGCGTGTTTGCGGATGTCGTATCCGAAGATCTTCGCGCGCATGTCGTTCACGGTCGCGTAACACTCGCAGGAGGCCGATTCGAGACCGCCGCGATCGAGCACGACGATCCGCCCGCGTTGGTAGGCGATGTAGCCCGATCGATCGAGCGCCGCGGCGGCGATGCTGACGCCGGGTCGACGGACGCCGAGCATCATCGCGAGATATTCGTGCGTGAGCAAGATGACGTCGCCCGCGACGCGGTCGTGCGCCATGAGCAACCAACGCGCGCAGCGTTCGTGGATCGAATGGAGTCGGTTACAGGCGGAAAATTGCGAGAGCGTTTCGAGCGTCGCCTGGGTGTAGCCGAGCACGCGTTTGCGCAGGGCGTCGTCCTCGCGCAACGCGTCGAGGAAGCGCTGCGTCGGGAGCCGGTGCATCGCTCCCGGGAGTTGCACCATGGCGTCGCTCGACGTGCGCGGATCGCCGAGCGCGAGCCGCACGTCGTAGAATCCGTCGCGACCGACGATCGAGACCTCGATGTCGCTTCCGTCGCGCATCCGCGCGACGGTCGAGATCACGCCCTCGATCGGGAAGATCGCGAACTCGATCGCCGAGCCGGAGCGTGCGATCGAATCGCCGGTCGCGGCTTGGTACGGTTCGAGATACGGGACGAGCGCGGCGGCGGACGCGTCGCCCAACGCGTCGAGGAAGAGATTCCCGGTTGGCGGGCGGTCGAGCGTCGATGACAACGGCATCGCGTGAATCGCAGTCCATCGGCGCATAGATCGGCCGATAACGTGGGGGCGACTCAATAGTGGTTGGCGGGTCTATGAACCCCGCGTCCCCGTTAAGGTCGGCGCGATGCACCGGGACCGTCGGACTCATTTCGTTCGCCATCGGACCATCGATTACTTGGGGGGCGTGCGCTTTCCGCGTTTTGGTTTCGGCGCGCGCGTCTCCAATCCGGACGCTATCGTCGCGAGGCACGAGCGCGCGAGCGCTTCCGCGTCCGCGAGGGTCGGCGCGATTCCGGGATCGGGACCGTCGATGATGAGCGACGCGAGCCCGTGGACGATCGCCCACGCCGCGAGAACCGGCGGTCCGACGGGCCCGGGATCGATCGCACCCGCGCGCTGACACGCCTCGACGGCCTCGACGAGAATCGCGTGGGCGCGGCCGCCCCCGTCGGCCTTTTCGTCGTCGTGCGCGAAGAGTTCGGGCCGGAACATGATTCGGAATTCGGCCGGGAAACGATACGCGAAGCGCACGTACGCGAGACCGATCGCGCGAAGCGCCGCGCGCGGCTCGCGCGCGCGGTCGCGGGCCTCCGCCATCTCGACGACGAGACGTGCGAACGCGGCCTCGACGACCGCGCGCACGAGCGCGGCTTTGTCGCGAAAGTGATTGTACGCCGCCGCGTGGCTCACGCCCGCGCGCCGCGACACCTCGCGCAGGCTCAGGCCGTCGGCGCCGACGTCGGCGAGCAACGTGCGGGTCGTTTCGAGCAACGCGTCGCGTAGCGCTCCGTGATGGTACGTCCGAGATGTTGACACTGCAAATATTATACCTTATGTTGTCACTGTAAACTTGCGCACGAATATCGGGAGGTCGGCATGGATCCAATCTATTCGGGTCGGTACACGGCGGACGTTGCGGGAGAGCTCGTGTTGTTTCGCATCGGGATGCGCTTCAACGGATGGCGCGGCGTGGTTCCCGCGTTCTCGACGTTCGCCAAGATGCCGGGGATGCTCGCGGAGCAGAGCGCGAGACCGGAGATCGGCATGCTCTGGTCGTCGACCGCCCTCTCGTGGCCCGTCGTCTCGCTCACGCAGTTCTGGCGTTCGTTCGAAGATCTCGAACGGTACGCGCTCGCGCCGGACGAGCGCCACACGCGTGCGATGCGGTGGTTCAACCGGTTGGGCCGGCGCGGCGTCGGCGTCGGGATCTGGCACGAGACGTATCGCGTCTCCGCCGGAAGCTGCGAATCGATCTATGCGAACATGCCGCGGTACGGACTCGGCGCCGCCGCGACGCATCGATCGCTCGCCGCGGCATCGACGGCGCGCGCCCGCATGGACGGCGAGACGATCGCCCGCGCGCAGCGCGAATGCGCGCGCGCGGCATCGACGGTTCAGCGCTGAATGACGTCGTCGCGTGACGTGCCGAAGCGATGCGGCTCGCGCGCGATCAGCGCGTCGTGAGCGGGGGTGCGGGGCCCGCGTACTCACGGCGGCGGGCGATCCGGCCGAGCGCCGAAGCGAGCGGGTCTTCGAGCGCGGCGATCGGGACGAGCGCGAGCGCGAGCCAGAGCGGGATCTTGTGCGCGAGCGTCCGCGGATCGAGATCGGCGTACGCCGGATCCAAGCGGATCCGCCACGCCCACGCGATGCTCGAGCTGTCGGTCGCCGCGATCGCGAACGGCGGGTCGCCGATCGCCCCGCTCGGTAACGTCCGGCCGTTCGGAAGCCGCTTGTCGATCGCGAAGAGCGCGACGGTCGCGACCGCCACGAAGGCGAGTTGGCGCGCGAGCGAGCGCGAGCGAAACGCGATGACGCTCGCGCCCGAGGTCTCCGCGAGCACGAGCGGGATGCCGCGAAATCCGCTTCCCCACGGCATCGCGAACAGGACGACCGCGACGCGCGCGCACCACGATCGCTTCGAGAGCAGCAGCGCCGCGGGGAGCGCGGCCGCGAGCTCGACGTCGTGTGAGAACGCGCTCGTGACGAGCGCCACGGCGACGGGAACGAGAACGATCGCTCCCGGCGAATATCCCCGCGCGACGAAGCGCCGGGCGACGACGACCCCGAGGACGAGCGCGACGAGCGTCCCGATCGTCCCGAGCGCGAGCGCGAGCGGTTCGGAGGCGTGCAACACGTACGCCGCGTGCGAGATGCTGAACTGGTCGACGGCGACGAGCTCGGCGCGCGCCTGCGTCGGCAAGAACACCGATAGGTATTCCACGTTGCGCGCGACGCCGAGGCCGACGATCGAGACGACGGCGAACGTCGCGGCGCAGATCCCGAGCGGACGGCGCGTCTCCGGCGCGAGCGCGAACGTCCCGACGCACGCGGCGAGGCCGAGATGCGGTTCGATCGTCGCGACCGCGGCGGCGAGCGCCGCCAGACGCGGTCTGCCGCGCGCGAGTGCGAGCGCCGCGAGCGTGAGGGCCGCGATGGCGAGCGGAACCGGTTCGCCGAAGCGGAGTTGGAGCAAGCCGATCGACGGCGCGAGGACGACCGCCGTCGCCGCGGTCGGGACGTCGAGGAGCGTCGCGAGCGCGACCGCGGTGACGACGAACGACGTCGCGATCAGCGCGATCCACGCGGCGCGATCGAGCGCGAACGAACCGAGGCCGAAGGGCAGGAGCGCCATCGCCGCATAGCCCGGTAACGGATACGGCGTGACCGACCAATCGGGCTCGTTCGCCTCGCGCTTCACCGCGTGCTCGCACGCGCGTAGCGGCTCGATCGCGTATGGATCGCTCCGCGCGATGACGGCGCGTTCGCCGCAATAGACGACGCGGAAATCGAGCACCTCGGGGACGCGCGACGTGTGTCCGAGCAGCGCGTACGACTCGAACACGACGAACAGAACGAATGCCGCGGCGAAACAGCGACCGATTAGCGAGCGATCGAAAAACGTCGGCTCGGACATGGGGTCAGTATACGGTGAAATCGTTAAAACGAGACGGAATACGTGGCGAGAGGTCCGGAGGTAGCGGTTCGCGGCGTCGGGGGCTAACGACGTACTGCCGACCGACGTAGGGAGCGGAGGTTCGATGGCGTAGCGCAGTCGCATGGCCGAATCCGACGTCGCTCCGAACCCTCCGCTCACGCCGGGTCCTCGGATCCTCGGCATCGACCCTTCGGTCGCGGAGCGACGCGTGCGCCTGGAGCGGAGTTGGGAGCGCGCGGTCGAGGCGCACGCGAACGGTTCCGTCGTCTCGGGCGTCGTCGGCGCGCCGATCGCGGGCGGCTTCGCGGCCGACGTCGACGGCGTCGCGGCGTTCCTTCCGGCATCGCAGGTCGTCGCGCCCGACAGCGGGTCGGCCGATCGTCTCGCGAAGACGCGCGTCTCGCTCGTGGTCGTGGACGTCGACGCGAAGCGGCGTCGGCTCGTCGTCTCGCAACGTCGCGCGCTCGACATCGAGCGGCGACGAAAACGCGACGCGTTGTTCGCGTCGCTCGCGATCGGGCAACGCCACGACGCGACGGTCGTGCGGCTCGCACCCTTCGGCGCCTTCGTCGATATCGGCGGGCCGCAAGGGCTCGTGCCGATCGGCGAACTCGCGCTCGAACGCGTGGAGCGCGTCGAAGACGTCGCGGCCGTCGGCGATCGTTTCGCCGTCGACGTCATCCGCATCGACGAGGGCGGACGCAAGATCGCGTTCTCGCGCAAGAGCGCGCTCCCCGATCCGTGGCGCGATCACGCGGATCTCTTGCGCGTCGGCGCCGAGGTCGCGGGAACGGTCGTGACGCGCGAACCGCGCTTGGGCGTCGAGCTCGCGCCGGGCGTGGTGGGAACGTTTCGCGAGGGCGATGTCGATCCGGCCGAGTACGCGATCGGCGAACGCGTCGACGTCGTCGTGCGGTTCGTCGACCGACGGCAGCGACGCATCGGATTGACGACGACGCACGCGATCGCGGGGACCGCGTCGTCCGCGGACGCGGGGGCGTTCGCGACGCTCGGCGAGGAATTGCGCGCGCGTTTCGGAGATCGCGCGTAACCGAGTCGCTCGCCGACGTCGCGACGCCGCTCGGCGTCTCGCTTCGCGTCGTCGTCTCGGGCGGGCGGATCGTTCGATCCGAGTTCGTCGCCGGCGCGTCGTCGCGCCGATCGATCCGCGATCCCGTGCTCGTCGAAGCGCGCGCGCAGGTAGTCGCGTACTTCGCGCGGCGCTCGCGACGCTTTTCGCTCCCGCTCGCGCTCGCCGGGACGCCGTTCCAGCGCGCGGTATGGGACGCGGTGCGCGCGACCGAATTCGGCGACGTCGTGTCGTACGCCGACGTCGCCCGGGCGATCGGGGCGCCCGGAGCGCATCGCGCCGTCGCGACCGCGCTCGCGCGCGCGCCGCTCGCGCTCTTCGTTCCGGCCTTCCGTGTCGTCGGATCCGACGGCCGCGTCCGCGGATCGGCGCCCGGGTCCACGCGCGAGCGACTCTTGCACTTCGAGCGCGCTTCGGAACGTTTGGGCGGGCACGCGCACGAAGGGGATGTCGGAGAACGGAGAAGGTCTGCGAGATGACCACGCAACCCTCGCCCGCGCCGATCGCCGCTTCGCCGGTTCCGAGTTCCGCGGCACCCTGCGCGCGGACGTTCCTGGACGCGACGCTCTTCGCGCCCGATCCGCACGGGCCGGTTCCGATCGCGGGCGTCGTCGATCGCGCGTTCGGCATCGTCGTCCCGCTCGAAGCGGAGCCCGGCGCGAAGATCTGGTTTCTCGCGAAACCGCTCGAAGGGTCCGTCGCCTTGGTCGGCACCGCGAAACGCGGCTCGACGGAACAGCTCTGGCTCTTCAAGGCGCTCGCGCCCGGGAGCGCGACGATCCGCCTCGATTACGGCGTCCCGAATACGCGCGGGCCCGTGACGTCCGCGACGTTCGACGCGACGGTCGTCGCCGCGTCGTGTTAGCGACGGAGCGTTAGCGGATCGGTTACGCCCGACCCGCGGCCTGCGTGACCGGAAGGACGTGACGCGCGCACGGCCCGCGATCGTTGTGGCCGGGAAGATACGTCACGAACGTCCCCTCGTGGAGTTCGTTGAAATCGCCGCCTTCGACGTCGGTCCAATGGAAGAAGACGTCGGCTTGCGTCTCGCCGTCGATGATGAAGCCCCAGCCGTTCTTGACGAACTTGATGAGACCCGTCCGGCCGACGCCCTCGCCCTGCGACTCGCTCGACGCGCGAAAACGGTCGGCGGCCTCGCTCGCGAGCGCCGGAAGCTCCTGTTCGAAGCCGTCCGCGCCGCGCTCGTCCGCGAAGCTCGGCGTCACGAACCGTTTGACGAACAACGACTCGACGAGCGGGTCGTTGTAGCGTTCCGCGTCGTCCATCACCTCGCTCATGAGCACGGGATAGGTCGCTTCGTCGATGAGGTTCTGCGACGTCCGCGTCTCGCGTTCTACGCCGTCCGATCCGACGTATTTGAAGTGCCAGCCGAGCAACAGGACGCGGGCGCCGAAGGTCGCGAGCTTACGCAGGAGCGGCACGTAATCGGAGTCGCCCGCGATCAGCACGACGACGCTGTACTTCTTGAGGATGACGAGTTCGAACGCTTCGAGCGCGAGCCAGACGTCGATGCCCTTCTCGCCGAAACGCGTCAGCGGCGTGTAGTGCGTCGTGATGCCGGCGCGCATCAGCACCTCGTCGAATTGTCGCTCGGCGACGAGGTTCGCGTCGCGAACCGACTTGCGTCCGCGGAAATAATGCGCGTCGACGATCTGACAATACCGGACGTCCGTGCCTTCTTGCGCCGCGATCTCGTGTCGAACGAACTCGTGGAGCCCGTTGAAATCGATGCGCGCGTGGCGCGGGTGTTGATAGTTGTAATAATTGCTGACGTGCGAGAAGTAATTGCCGTCGTAGAACACGGCGATGCGGACGAGGCGGCTATCGGTCGCGATCATCGCGAGCGTTCTGAGGGTGAAAACATCGTGGCCGTGGCCGTTCGGCGCCGAACCGTCCGCCTACTGCGCGCGCCCGTCACGCGTCGCCGGTGCGGCGAACCGCGCGGCACGGTGACGGGCGGTTCGCGCCGGCGGTTACGCGAATCGCGCGCTCACGAGGCCTCGATGTCGCTCAAGAGAAAGCGTACGCCGCCCGTCGCGATCGCCTGCGCGTCGGCGAGGACCGCACCGCCCTCGGGCGACGAGAGTGCCGCGACAGCCGTTTTATAATCGTCGAAGTAGAGGTCGGCCGTCCGATAGGCGGGCGTCGGGGTTCCGTCCTCTTTCGGAAAGACTTTGGCGAGTTCGGCACGCTTGACGTGGGGAATCTTCCCGGCGAGCGGGACGTGAACGGCGGCGTAGTGCTTTTCGAACGCCTCGGGGTCGGTCGGATTGTCGTAAACGACGGTCAGTTTCACCATGGACCGCGTATTCCCAAAGCGGCGG
>CAZZXB010000084.1:0-1321 GCA_964658025.1 uncultured Janthinobacterium sp. | reverse complement strand
TCGGCCGTGCGGTCGAGAGCCGGCATCTGCACGATCGTCGGCGAGAAGCCGCTCGCGGTCGCGGCGGGCTCGTGCTCGTGCGCGGCGAGCCGGGAATCGGAAAGTCGCGACTCCTCGACGCGTTCGGAGCGGACGTTCGCTCGCAGGCGACGCGGGCGCGCGTCGAATGCCGGAGTTTCGCGCAGGTTCCGCTCGCGCCGCTCGACGATCTGCTGGATCGGTTGTCGATCCGATTGCCGGATTGCGGGACATCGCTCGACCGACGCTTCACGGCGGCTGCGGCGGGACTCTCGGCGCTCGCCGAGCGCAAGAGCGTGATCGTGATGGTCGAGGATCTGCACTGGGCGCATCGCGATTTTCTCGAGGCGCTCAAGACGCTCGTTCGCGCCGCTGCTTCGCGCCGCATCCTGTTCGTCGCGACCTACCGCGCGGAAGAATTCGGGAACGACCACGCGGGGTTCGCGTTGCTCGGTCAGCTCATACGCGATCCGATCGCGTCGGTCATCGAGCTCGAGCCGCTCGATCCCGTCGCGACGCGTCGCCTCCTCGTCGCATCGCTCGACGATGCGGCGTTGCCCGAAGAGTCGCGACTCGTCGCCATCGCGCGTCGGAGCGGCGGGAATCCGTTGTTCGCCGAGGAGCTGCTTCGCGACGCGATTGACGGGGTGGCGACGAGCGAAGCCGAAGACATCCCGCTTTCGATCCGCGGCATCGTCGCCGAGCGTCTCGCTCGGTGCACGGATTCCGAACGGTCGCTCGCGAGCGTGGCCGCGCTCGCCGGGCGCCGCTTCAACCTCGACGTCTTCGAAGTCGTCGGCCTCGATGCGGTGGCGGGCGCGGCCGCGATCGAGACGCTCTGCGCGCTCCAACTCATCGACGTCGACCCGACGGATGCCCGAAACTTCGTCTTCCGCCATGCTCTCGTTCGCGATGCGATCGCCTCGACGGTCGGGCCGGCGGCGCGCGCACCGCTCCACACGGCGATCGCTGCCGCGCTCGCGGCTCGAGCCGATCGTGACACCTACGCCGTCGAGATCGCCCATCATCGGTTCGCCGCGGGGGAGCGTGCGGCGGCGGATTTCGTTCGAGCCGGAATCGCCGCACGCGCGGCGCTCGATTTCGTGGGGGCCGTCATGTGGTTCGAGCGTGCGGCCGAGGCCGCGCGGCTCGCGGGCGATCGCGACATCGCATTCGACGCGAGGATACGGGCCGCGACCGCCGCCTTCGCCGGATCGGACGGTCCGCGCGGCGAGCGCGAACTCGTAGCCGTCATCGCCGAATCGCGGGTGGAGCGCGATCTCGCCACGTTCGTGCGCGCGAG
>CAZZXB010000083.1:0-13691 GCA_964658025.1 uncultured Janthinobacterium sp. | reverse complement strand
GGCGGGCGGAACCCGCGCCGACGCTCGATAACTCTGAATCCCGATGGAGACGCAGCCTCCCGGCGTCGCGAGTGGGACGTTCTACGCTTACTTCGTGTTCGATGTGGCCGATACGATCGCCCTCGGGCGTCTCCGCGCGACGCCGTCGAGCGAAGCCGTCGCGCGCGCGCCGTTGCAACTCCGACGCGAAGCGTCGAGCGACTTCATCGAATTCCCGGAGCCGCCCGTCGTCGTGACGCTCGCGGCCCCGCCCGATCTTCGGATGCGCGCGAAGGCCTTCGATTACGGCGTCGTGTCGATCCGGATCTCGTGCGCGCTCGCACCCGGGCCGTGGGATGCGTTCGCGGCGGAGACGCGGCGGCTCCGCGGCGATCCGACGCTTCCGTCGATCGCGCGACGGGCGCTCGACGATTTTCTCGTCGCCAACGGCGACGCGCTCGACGATCCGCACGAGCCGCTGCTCGAGGACTACTTCGTCTTCAACGTCGAGGCGTTCGCGTCGTCCGTCACCGGGCCCGAACTCGTCGACGCGTTCGGCCCCGCGCTCGCGAGCCTCGTGCTGTGCGAGGAGCGTCGCGTCACGACGACCGAGTGTACCGAGACGCTGCGCGTGAACTTCGCGTACTTCGAAGACGATCTCGCGGTCGTGCAGTGGGATACGGCCTTCGTGTACGACGATCGCGAAGGCGCGCAGAACACGCTCGACATCATCGAGTTCGCGAACACGCAGCTCGCGGAACTCCGAACGTACGACGCGCGACTCGACGAAGAGCTCGATACGATCTACGCGCTCGATGCGAAACGTCCGACGCGCCGCTTCGGCCGCCGTCAGGCGCAAGATGCGGCCGACCGCCTGCGCTATCTCATCGTCGACATCGCCGAGCTCACGGACCGCTCCTCGAACGCGCTCAAGATCATCGGCGACGCGTACTACGCGCGCTTCTATCGCGGCGTGACGGGCCGGCTGGGACTCAAGGACTGGCAGAAGCAGATCGACGCGAAAGTCGAGACCGTCAACGAGATGTATCGGTTCTTCACCGATCAAGCGCAAGCGGCGCGCAGCGAATTCCTCGAAGTCGTCGTGATCTCGCTCATCGCCGTCGAGATCGTCCTCGGCGTCGTCGCGCTACGGCCGTAAACGAATCGCATCGCGGCGCGATCCCACTCGCGCCGAACCGAATCAGCGCGTTCGGATCCAATCGTAGACGTTCCAGAGATCCGAATTCACGGGCTCGGGTCGGACGCCGTCGATGCCGTCTCGCAGCGCGTACGCGTATCGCGTCCACACGATCGGGACGATCGGCGCGTCGGCACGAACACGCGCTTCGATCGCGGCGAAGAGACGCTCGCGCTTCGCCGGATCGCGCTCGGCGCGCGCGCGCGCGGTATCCCGATCGACCGAGGGATTCGAGTACCGCGAGTAATTGTAACCGTACGGCGGTTCGGCGGCCGTCGTGATGAAGTTCGTTCGATCGGGCGTGACGACGAAGCCGAACGGCGAGACGACCGCGTCGAACTTGCCCTGCGCGAGCGTCCCGTCGGGCGCGCGCATCTGATCCGATTGTTGCGTGCGCACGGAGACGTCGGCTCCGATTGCGTGCCACGTCGCTTGGAGTTGCACGGCGACGTTCGAGTACGTCGGATTTCCCGCGGGGACGAGTAACGAGAACGCAAGCGGCGTTACGCCGCGTCGGCGCATTCCGTCGGAACCCGCTCGCCACCCCGCCGCATCGAGTAACGCACCCGCCGCACGCGGATCGGCCGGATGCGGCGGCGCGTCGGCGCGTGCGAACGCAGACGACGGCGGGAGGAGACCGTTCGCGACGTCGGCCTGACCGTGGAAGATCGTCCCGGCGATCCGCGCACGATCGATCGCGAGGCCGAGCGCGCGACGGACGCGCGCGTCGTCGAGCGGCGGCGCCTTGACGTTGAATTCGAGTTCCGCGAGCGTCGTCGAAGTCGCGGAGAGGAGTCGCACGCCCGGAAGGTTCGCGAATTCCGGCGCGAGCGAGGGCGGCAACGGCGCGAAATCGAGCGCTCCGGTCCGCACCTGTAAGCCGAGCGTGTTGCCGTCGGGAACGAAGGCGAGAAAGAGCTTCGGGGTTTTCGCGACGCCGCGGAAGTAGTGCGGATTCGCGCGCATCGCGATCCCCGTCCCGCGATCCCAACGATCGAGCACGTACGGACCCGACCCGGTCGGATGCGTGTCGAAATCCGACCGCACGAGATCGGTGACGCCGCGCAACACGTGCTCCGGGACGATCGATCCGTTCTGCCCGTTCACGAAGATCTCGGCGACCGCGTCTTCGTCGGGCGCTCGCAAACGGACGCGAACGGTCCGCGCGTCGGGCGTCTCGATCCGCTCGACGATATCGTAGGTCGCGCGCGACGGAAAGTTCGTCGCGTTCGCGCGCAAGAGCGCGAACGTGAACGCGACGTCGCGCGACGTGAGCGGCACGCCGTCCGACCAGACCAGATGCGGACGGAGTCGATACGTGATCGTCAGTCCATCGCGCGAGATTCCGCCGTTGCGCCGCGTGGGAACGACCTCGGCGAGATCGGGCGTCACTTCGCCGCGATCGCCGATCACGGTGAGCCCGCTAAAGAGCGCCTCGTCGAGATAGTTCTCCATGTACTGCCCGCCGCGCATCGGATCGATCGTCGCGGGCTGCCGGATCGACCCGACGCGGATCGTCGTCGAACGGTCGACCGCACTCGCCGGTGACGCGGCGAACGAAAAGCAAAGCGTTATCGCGAGCGTCGAGCGCTTCACGTCGCTTTACGCGAGACGTCGCCGAGGACGCGAGAAAAATCCGTCGGAAATCCCGTCGGCGCGATCCCGTCGCTCCAAGTTCGGCCGTCTCGCGGATCGAGCACGAGCGCGAAGTCGGCACCGAACGAGCGATAGCGTCGCGCCTTGTCTACGACGGCGTCGAAATGCTGTGACCAGAGAACGATCTCGACGCACACGTTCGGGACGATCGGCGCGAAACTGTTACGTTCTCGTTCGGAGAGTCTACGCCACCGCTCGTCGAGCATCCACGAACAATCGGGTGAGAGAATCGCCCCATCGGGCATCGTAAATCCGGTCGAAGCATCGAATGCAACACCGCCGTGGCGGTTCGCGAACGCGTAGACGAGCGAACTCAGGACGGTCGACCGCAAACTCGCTTCGGTTCCGATCGGCGTCAGCGTGATCGTCCCGTCGGCCTCGCGCTCCAGTTGCCATCCGGGATTTGCTTCGGAATATCGCTCGAGATCGACGACGGTCGTCGGGGGCGGAATGCGCGCGATCATAAGCTCGGTGCGTCCTTTCTCGCCGGGTCTTTTCCGTGCGGGTCTGATCTTCGCGTATCGAGATGTCCTCGCCTCACGCGCGACCCTTCGGCGGCACGATGCGCAGCACGCGCATGTCGCCCGAACGGATCGTCACGCCGGTCGCGTCGAACCATTCGAGTAACGGGACGGCGTATTTGCGCGACGTGCCCGTGAGGTCGCGAAACGTCGCCATCGTGATCTGCTTGTCGCGACGGAGCGCCGCCTCGAGCTTGGCGCGGATCTCCGCGATCTGCGGCTCGCGGTACACGCCGTCCGCCACCTTGACGAGCGCGCCGTTCGCGAGCAGCATCTCGTACGCTTGCGCGAGGCCGCCGATCTTCGCGGCGCGCATCGCGCTCGCGAGGTCGTCGACCGCGACGGGGACGCTCGGTTGCGCGGGATCGCCCGCGAAGCATCGATCGAAGAACGCGCGTTGCTCGGGAGCGAGCGCGGGGACGAATTCGGGCGTCGCGTAGTAGCCGCTCCGCGCGGCGACGCGCCCGTCTTCCACGCCGATCACGAGGATGCGCGCGAGCGTGGGTTCGGGGATGGCGAGCGCGCGCGAGAGCGCGAGCGCGGTCGTCCCCGCGATCCACGGCGTCGCCGATTCCGCTGCGGCGAGTCGCTCGCGTACGTCCGCCAGCACGGCGCCGACGCGTTCCGCATCGGCGTAGGCGACCGGTCGTGCGAGACGATGCGCGCGCCCGTCCGCGACGAGATCGGCGAGCATCCGCTCCGCGACGTCTTCGCGGACGTTCGCGGCCGAGCCGATCTGCGCGGCCGTCGCGCCGAGGATTCCCGTCGCGTGGAGCGCCGCGCGCACGATCGCGGTCTCGGGCGAATCGCCGACCTGCGCGCCCTCGCTCGCGAGCGTCGCGGCGACGGTGCCGCCGCCGAGCAGCGTTTTCGGCGAGAGCCGACGCACGACGTACGCGCCGCCCGGCACGACGATCGTCGGCGCGCGCAGATGGAGCGTCGCGACGAGCGACTCCGCCGTCGTCGGGATCGCGTCGAACACGAGCGTCCCGAGGATCTCCGCGGACCCGAGATACGCGCGGACGGGCATGCGCCGCCGCAAGATCGACAGCGCGGATGCGAGCGGAACGAACGTCACGGCGACGCTCGCCGACGTCGCGAACTGCGGGCTCGCGAGCACCGCGCCGCGCGCGATCTCCGAGGTTTCGACGCCGGGCAGGTTCACGGCGACGCGCGATCCGCCGTCGACGCGATCGCGTTTCGCGCCGAAAACCTGCAGACTGCGGACGCGGACGTCGCGACCTTCGGGCGCGAGCGCGAGCGCGTCGCCGACCGCGATGCGACCCTGCATGAGCGTCCCCGTCACGATCGTGCCGTGTCCGGAGAGCGCGAACACGCGGTCGATCGGAAGATATGCGGGAGCGTCGGGCGCGCGTGGCGGCAACGCGCGAAGCGCTTCGTGAATCGCCGCGCGCAACTCCGGCAATCCGGCACCCGTTACCGTCGAGACCGAAACGACGTCCGCGTTCTCCGCGATCGTCCCCGCGAGGCCCTCGCGCAGTAATTCTTCGGCGAACGCGAGTTCTTCGGCATCGACGAGATCGGCTTTCGAGAGCACGACGATCGTGCGCTTCACGTTGAGGTATCGCAGGATCGCGAGATGCTCGAGCGTCTGCGGACGCGGTCCTTCGTTCGCGGCGACGACGAGTAGGAGCAGGTCCATCCCGGCCGCGCCCGCGAGCATGTTGTGGATGAAGCGTTCGTGCCCGGGGACGTCGATGATGCCGGCCTCGATGCCGTCGGGGTAGCGGAGATGCGCGAACCCGAGATCGAGCGTCATGCCGCGCAGGCGTTCTTCGAGCCAGCGATCGGGATCGGTCCCCGTGAGCGCGCGGACGAGCGACGACTTTCCGTGATCGACGTGGCCGGCCGTACCGAGGATGTGCACGCGCGCTACGCGAGCGCGCGTGCGAGTGCGCGGACGACGTCGTCGTCGCGAGATTCGGGGATCGCGCGCAGATCGATCAGCGCGATACCGTCGGAAGCGCGCCCGACGACGCGCGGCTCGCTCCCGCGTAACGCCGCGACGATCGCGCCGGCGTCGGTGCCGCTCGCGCGAATCGAGATCGCGATCGACGGCATCGGATCGAGCGGCGCGGCACCGCCGCCCGCGAACGCCTGCGACGCGACGATCGCGAGATCGATACGATCGCTTTCGCCGAGCGCGGCGCGCGCCGACGCGACGATCCGTTCCGCGCGTTCGCTTAACCGCGCGACCGGCGCCGAGAGCATCGCGTACAGCGGCAGACGCAGATGTCCGCGCGGCTCGACGTAGCAGCGCAACGTCGCCGCGAGCGCGGCGAGCGTCGCCTTGTCGACGCGGAGCGCGCGCAAGAGCGGATTTGCTCGCAGTCGCGCGATCGCGCTCGTCCGACCGACGATCGCACCGACCTGCGGACCGCCGAGCAGTTTGTCGCCGGAGAACGCCACGAGATCCATACCGTCCGCCACGGCCTCGCGGACCGTCCGCTCGTGCGGCAAGCCGAACTCCGCGAGATCGACGAGCGCGCCGCTCCCCTGATCTTCGACGGTCGGCACGCCCGCGCGTTTTCCGAGCGCGGCGAGCTCGCTCGCGGAGACGTCCGCCGTGAAGCCTTCGATGCGATAGTTCGACGGATGGCTGCGCACGAAGAGCGCCGTGTCGACGGTGAGCGCGCGCTCGAAGTCGCGCGCGTAGACTTTATTGGTCGCGCCGACTTCGACGAGTCTAGCGCCGCTTCGCGCGAGGACGTCCGGCAAACGAAAGCCGCCGCCGATCTCGACGAGTTGGTTGCGCGAGACGATCACCTCGCGATCCTTCGCGAACGTGTCGAGGATGAGGAGCACCGCGGCCGCACAATTATTGACGACGAGCGAGTCTTCGGCGCCCGTCGTCGCGCGGAAGAGATCCCGCACGCGCGCGTAGCGCGATCCGCGCGCTCCCGTCTCGAGATCGAACTCGAGATTCGAGTAGCCGCTCGCGACCTCGCGCATCGCGTCGAGCGCGTCGTCGCCGAGCGGCGCGCGACCGAGGTTCGTATGGAGCACGATGCCGGTCCCGTTGAGGACGGGGACGAGTCCGTCCGTCTCGACGCGCGCGAGCCGCATCCGAACCGCTCCGAGCAAGTCCTGGTAGGCGGGAACCGGAACGCGTTCGCGCGCGGCGTCGCTACGAACGTGCCGCAGAACGTCGTCGACCGTCGCTTTCACGACGGTCGTTCCGAACAGTGCGCTAAACCTGGCGACGTCGGGTTCTTCGAGAAACCGCGTCATCGCCGGAACGTCCCGGAGGGACACCGGCCGCGAGTTAGGCGGCGGCGAGATGCTTTTGGAGCATCGTCGAAATCGTCGCCTCGGGGACGAACCCGATGATCCGATCCACGGCCTCACCGCCCTTGAAGAGGATCAAGCACGGGATTCCCGATACGTGGTACTCGCCCGAGATGGACGGGTTTTCGTCGGTATTGAGTTTCATGAATTTCACGCGCCCGGCGTGTGCCGCCGCCACCTTCTCGACGACCGGCGCGAGCATCCGGCACGGACCGCACCAGGGAGCCCAGAAGTCGACCAGCACCGGCTGATCGTTCGCGAGAACGTCGCGCTGGAACGTCGCCTGCGTAACATCGGGAAGAGCACTCATGTTGAAAACCATACCTCCGACCTGTGGGACCGTGACGCGTGCCTTCCGGTTGCGGGGACCGTCGCTCGCGCTCGTGTGCCTCGCGTTCGCCCTCGTCCGCGAGGGCGCCCTCGCGCGCGGGGTCGCCGTGCGCGCACTCGGCGCGACGGGCGTGACCGGGCGCGCGCAATCGGTGATGCCGACCGCACTGTGGAAGCGCTACGTCGAGGCCTACGTGGGCGGCGACGTCGTTCCGTTCGAAGGCGACGGCGTTCCGACGCTCGCGGACTGTCGTGCGGCGAAGGCCGAGTTACTCGTCTACGCGCCGTTCGATCTGCGCGCGCGCTTGCCGGGACTCGCGAACGCGACGGGCGATCGCGTCGCCGCGGGCGCACACATCGTCGCGCAGAACTGCATTACGGACGAGACGGTTTTCGATCGGATCGTGAGTTTCGCGAGCGATCCTCCGGGCGACGACAACGCGGGCGATTTCGAGATCGACCCGGAGGCCGCGTGGGGCCACGAGGTGCCGCAGACGCTCGCGCGCGTGCGGTTCGATCGGACGGATCTCGCGCGGGTGTCGCCGCCGCTCCCGCCGGAAGTCGTCGCGGCGAGCCCGGCGCCCGCGCGGCCCGCGAACCCGACCGCACGCGTCGCCGTCGCAACGCCCGGACCATCGCAGACGCCCCCGGCGACGGGATCGCGCTCCGGGCGACGCTCCGCGACGCCCGCAAGCACGACCGGCCCGTCCTCGACGACCGCGGCGACGCCCGCCGCCCCGTCGGCCGCGCGGGCGACGATCGCCGACATCGCGTCGCGCCCGTACGTCTCCGCGACTCCGGCGCCGCGTCCGCCGAACGTCATCGCGCGCGTCGCGACGGACGCGGTCGGCACGAACGTCGGTCCGAGCGACGGCGTGACGCACCTCTCGCAGACGATCGCGATCGCGCGGATACTGAGCGTTCGGGCGCCGTTCGCGATCGTCGAGTTACGCAATTCCGACGTGGCGGCAGGCGATACGCTCCTCGATTTCGCCGACGGAGATCGCAGACGGCTTACGAACGCGATCGCCCTCACCGTCACGCAAAATTTCGGTTCCTACGTCGAAGCCGTTTTCGACGACGTCTCCGGCTCGCCGATCCCGAACAAGGGCGATCTGATCGAATCGCGTTGAGCGCGCGACGCACCGATAACCGCCGTTCGTAATCTCCGGCTCACGGAACGGCGAACGTGCGGGGGAACGCCCGTCGCTTCGACCTCGATCGGACGGCCGCGACAATCGCTCGAAAAATACGTAGCGGTACGGATACCGAGCGTCGAAAATCCGCGCTACGCTCGACGGATCGACGGCTCGGGCCGCCGACACTCCCAGGGAAAGGCACACCTCATGCGACGTTACTTCGATCGGATCCGGCCGTGAACGCGAACCCGACGGTGGCCATCATCATCCACCCAGACGAACAGGGCCCGACCTGCGCTCAAGGAGAGATCGCGGCGTCGAAGTCGTGCGCGCTCACCACCGCGACGGGCGAGATCGGCGTCGTGGTGCTCAAGAACGGAAACACGTACATCGTCGCCGGACGAGATTGGATCGAGATCACGCCGAGCTGATCGCGGCGTCCGACGCGGGACGGCCGTCTCTAGGCGAAAGACGTATCGACGAGTTCGTCGCGCGAACGAACCGCGAGTTTGCGAAAGATCTTGTTCACGTGCGTTTCGACGGTCCGTTCGCTAATCGATAGACGCTCCGCGATGGCGCGATTGGTCAGGCGCGCTCGGACGAGATCCGCGATCTCGCGCTCGCGACTCGTCAACGTCGTGCCCGATGCCGACGCGTCGATCCCACGACGGACGCGCGGGAGTCGCGCGACGCCGAGGCGCCGACAGATCGCGCGACTCTCGCCGAACCGTTCCGCGAGCTCCAACGCCTCCGCTTCCATGAGCGGCATGCGGAGATCCCGGAAGCGTTTGGCCGCGCGAGCCGCGGAATCACGCGAATGCGCGAGACGCCCGAGCCGACGCGATTCGTAGGCGTCGGCGAGTTCCAGATACGGCATGGCGACGGTCCGCAATCCGCCGTACGAACTCCGCCTGAGGACCTCGAACGCTCGCGACGCCGTGGCGGCGTCCCCGAGCGCGACGAAGGACAACAGCGCCATCGGAACGTTGTAGCGTTCCGGAAGTTCGCGAGCCGCGCGCGCGAGGATGTGTTTCGCTTCCGCCGCCCGACCGCGGGCGAAGTGATGTTCGGCGAGGCCGAAACTCAACATCACGAAGAGCGTCGGCTGACGCGTCGCGTACGCGACCTGGAGCAGATCGCCGGATAGGAAGCGTTCGGCCACCTCGTCGTCGTCCGCGAGGATCGCGAGTTCGAGTGCGAGGTAGGTCGCGGCGATCGAGACCGTGAGATCGGACAGATCGCCGGCCGCGACGCGCTCGAACTGCTCGCGCGCTCCGGCAACGTCGCCCATATTCAACAGCGCGTCGGCGAGGAGTAAGCGCGTATAGGTCACGAGACCGATGCCGGATATTTCGAGCACGTCGCGATAGCGGTCGAGCGCTTCGTCGTAGTCCGCGATCCGCGAGGCCTGTAAGCCGCGATCCAAGAGCGCCGAGCCGATCGTTCTCGGATCGCGCAACGCGCGCGCGGTCTCGATCGCCGCCGACGAGTGCTCGCGCCACGCCGCGATGTCTCCGGCGGCGAAACGCTCGAGCGAACGCGCCGCGAGAAAACGATACCGCGTGCGCCCGAGAAAGCCGCCGGCGAAGGGTTCGGCGGCGGCGAGATAGGGTTCGGCGCGCTCGAAGTCCTCGATCGACGTGTACGTGAGCGCGATCTCGACGTCGATGTTGGAAGATCTTTCGGGAGAATCGGCGACGAGTTCGCGAACGCTCGCGAGCGCGGCGAGGGCCTCGTCCGTCGATCCGATCCGACGCATCGCGTGGGCGATCTCGACCGAGATCGCTACGTATCGATCGCTTTCCGTTTGCGGCGATACCGCGTCGATCGCCGTTCGAAAGTGCTCGATCGCTTTCGGAAACGCATGCAGCGCGCAACACACTTGCGCGCAACGCTCGTGTAAGACCGAGACGTCCGACGCCGACGGGGCGCACGCGATCGCCCACTCGTAATGCCGGAGCGCTTCGCGATACGCGTGCAGGCCCGCGAAGCGGTCGGCGGCGGCGATCGCGTACGGTCGGCACCGCTCGAGCAGGCGCGCGCTCCACAGATGCTCGGCGATTTCGGGAGCCCGCACGGCCGCGTCGGGGCGCGTTTCGAGATGGGTCGCGATGCGTTCGTGCATCTCGCGGGCCTGCATGGCGATCACGCGACGCAGGACGTATTCGCGCACGAGTGCGTGGCGGAACGAGAAATGATCCTGCGGCTCCGCGAGTTCCACGATCAAGTTGCGATCGATCGCTTCGCGCAAGAACGCGATGACGCGCGAGGTCGGCGCGCCGAGGACACCGGAAAGGATCGACGCGTCGAACGTCCGGCCGAGTAAGCCCGCGGTTTCCAGCAGTTCGGTCGCACCGTCGTCGAGGCTCGTGACGCGCTCGACGACGAGACTCTCGATCGACGTCGGCAACGCGAACCTCGCCGCGTTCGGCCGCGACGCCTCCTCGAGCGCCGAGCGCAAGAGCTCTTCCGCGAAGAGCGGATTCCCGTCGCTGCGTTCGCCGATCGCGGCGAGGCGCTCGGCGGAGAGGGCGCTCTCCGGCGGCGTCGTCATCTCCAACAGACGCCGCATCCCGAGGGGCGAGAGCGGCCCGAGATCGAGCCGGTACACGTGCGGGAACCGCTCGATCGCACGTACGAACGACGACGAAGCGTGGTCGTCGTTGACGATCTGCGGGCGATACGTCAGAACGAAGAACGCGCGCAACGTCGCGATCTCGCCCGCCACGTGCCGCAAGGCCTCGAGCGTCGCGGTATCGGCCCAGTGAACGTCCTCGAAGATCGCGATCACGGGCCTCTGACGGGCGAGGTGGGCGAACGCCGTCAGAATCCCGCCGAGCATCTCTCGTTTGCGAGAGGCGCGATCTTCGGCGTCGACACCGGCGGTCGGCGATCCGCCACGTCGATCGAGTAACCGCCCGATCTCGGCGACCGACGGCTCGGCCGACGACATCAAGACCGGACGCTTCGCATCGAATATCTTGTAGAACGGTTCGAGCGGCGCCGGCGCGTAGTCGAAGCACGCGGCGCGGAGGACGTCGAGCCCCGCGGGAAGGCGGACGACGAACTCCTCCGCGAGCCGCGTCTTCCCGATCCCGGCTTCGCCCGATACGAGCGCCACGGATCCCGAACCATCCGCCGCGGCTCGCGCCAGGTCGACGAGCGTCGCCAACTCCGTCTCGCGATTGACGAAGGAGCGACAACGAAACGGAGCCCGTATGGACACGATTTCCCCCCGAGGACGCTCCTTTCCACGTCGGAATTGAAGCTCTTCCAGCCGGGCGGAGCCGGGATCCGGTACGTACGGAGTACGGTCGCTTGCTATAAAATACGTACCGCCACGGATTCCCGACCAGGGAAGCGGCGGGCTAGTCTGGGACATGCCTGAACGATTTCTCGACCGGCTCGCCGAAGAGGCGCCCTCCGCACGCTCCACGCCCCAGAGGACGACAAACGCTATGCTCGTCTCGGCTTTCGCAATCCAGACTTCTCCCGGGCCTGCGACCTGCCGGGTGGAGCTCCTGCGCGGTCGCGTCGCGACCGGCGATCGCGTCGTCTCGTTGACCCCGATCGAACGGGTTCTCGCGTTCGCGCTCGTCCGTTGCCGTCACGGCGCCCCGCGCCAGCAGATCGAAGAACTCGTTTGGCCGGACGCCCTGCCCGCGCAGGCGCAGAATCTCTTCAACGTCGCGCTCTGCCGTCTCCGCAAACGCATCCACTCGCGGATCGTCGTGCAGGACGCGCGCGGCTACCGGCTCGGCGACGGGGTCGACGTCGATCTCTGGGACCTCGAGACCGCCGCATCGACCCCGCTCGGCGCGATCGACGCCGCGACCGTCGCGGCTTGGGCGGCCGACTACGCCGATCTCGACTGCGCGTGTCTGCGCCTCGAAACCGACGCCGACTGGCTCCACGCGATCGAAGCGCGCCTCATCGCGGCGGCACGCGAACGCGCCGACCGCTTCGCGGAATGGTCGCTCGCGAACGGGTACGCGAGCCTCGCGCTCCGACTCGCGAACATCACCCTCGGTCGCGATCCGTGCGACGAACGCGCCTGCGGTCTCGCGATCCGCGCGCACGTCCGCTGCGGCGATCGCCCCGCCGCGATCCGCGCGTATCGCGATCACGAGCGCGCGCTCCAGAACGATCTCGGGCTCGCGCCCTCGCCCGAGCTCATCGAGCTCATCCGCGACGGCCTCCGAGACAAGGTCGCCGTGGCCCTCGAGAGCGCGCGCGCGGCGGTCGCCGAAGCGCGCGAGCTCTGCCCGGCCTGACCGTTCCGCGGCCGACCCCGCGTAACCGCGCGGCCCGCGCGGCGTCGCCGGGCGGATCCGCGCGACGGCGAGGCCGCGCGGTCCGCTAACCCCTAACCCACGACGGGCGGCTCGCCCGTGATCTCCTCGATCTGCTTCGTCTGCACGCCGAGATTCGTGATCGCGATGACCTCGTCGCCGCGCTCGAGCTTCTGCAACCGGACGCCCTTCGTCGATCGTCCGGCCTTGCGGATGTCGGCGACGCGGATGCGGATGACCTGATTCCCCGACGTCATGAGCAAGATCTCGTCGTCGGGTTTCACGAGGATCTGATCGACGACCGTGCCGATCTCTTTCTCTTTCGCGAACGCCTTCACGCCCTTGCCGCCGCGCGAGGTGTGGCGGTAGTCGTCGATCGGCGTCCGCTTGCCGAACGCTTGCGAGGTGACGATGAGGACCTCGCGCCGATCGGCCTCTTCGACGTCCATCGCGACGACCGAGTCGCCCGCCGCGAGCGTGATCGCGCGGACGCCGCGGGCGTTGCGACCCATGGAGCGCACGTCTTTTTCCGAGAAGTGCACGGCCATGCCGTCTTTGGTGCCGAGGATGATGTTGTCGGACCCGTCGGAGAGATCGACGCCGAGGAGTTCGTCGTTTTCGTCGAGGCCGACGGCGTTGAGCCCGTTGCGACGGATGTTCGCGAACTCGCCGAGCGACGTTTTCTTGATGACGCCGCGCCGCGTGATCATCACGAGATAGCGGTCGTCGGCGAATTCGCGGATCGGGAAGACCGCGGTGACGTTCTCGCCCGGCGGGAGCGTGAGCAGGTTGACGAGCGCCGTGCCGCGCGCCTGACGCGTGGAGTCGGGGATCTCGTACGCGCGCAACCGATACGCGCGCCCCTTATTGGTGAAGAACATCACGAATTCGTGCGTCGACGCCATGAAGAAGTTCTGGACGACGTCCTCGCGTTTGAGATTCGAGATGCCGACGACGCCGCGGCCCCCGCGATTCTGCGCGCGGAACGTATCGACGGTCACGCGCTTGATGTAGCCGCCGACGGTCGACGTGACGACGACCGGCGTGTCCGGAATGACGTCGAGCATGTTGAGTTCGTCTTCGAGCGGAACGATCGTCGTGCGACGCTCGTCGCCGAAACGCTTCTTGATATCCGCGCAATCGCTCTTGATGAGCGCGAACACGCGCGCCGGATTCGCGAGGATGTCGCGTAGGTCGGCGATCGTCGCCTGCAGCGCGTTGTACTCGTCCTCGATCTTCTGGCGCTCGAGGCTCGTGAGCGTGCGCA
>CAZZXB010000082.1:0-13836 GCA_964658025.1 uncultured Janthinobacterium sp. | reverse complement strand
CCCGAGTCGTCGACGAAATTTCGCACGGAGACCGGACGATCGCCCGTGTCCATGATCGCGAATTTGAGCCAACCGAAGCCGTACCGGATGCGCCCTTTGATCGTCGCGCGATAGTGCGCGGGTGCGTAGCTCGTGTAGAGGCGCTCGACGGCGTACCGCCCGCCCGCGTAGGGCACGACGGTCATCAGCGTCGCGATCTCGCTCGTTCCGTCTTGCACCGTGACCTTCGCTTCGATGTCGCTTCGCGTGATGAGCGCGTCGGCGCTCGCGATCGCGACCGCGCGCGCGTCGACGTGCGGCTTCGCGATCGCGAAGAGGCCGTCCGCGCCACCGTCGACGGTATACGAGAGCGACGTCTTCCCGATGAGCGCCATGGTTATTCGGATGCGCAGCGGAAAGGGCGGCGGCACCACGACGAACGTTCGCGCGAAATCGAAGAACGTGAAGTCGCGCGTCGGCGCGCCGACGTAATCGAGCGTCCCGTCGCCGAGCGAGCGCGTCGTCGTGAAGCTCGAGCTGTTGGGAAAGGCGTCGCCCGAAACGGAGACCGTCGCCGCGATCCGCTTCGGCGAGCCGAGATCGGAGTCGGGGACCGTGATCCGCGCCGAGCCGTCCACGAGCGTGCGATCGTAGGCGCCGCGCAAGAGCGCGACGCGGAACGTCGTGTCGAGATCGGCCGAGAACCCGTCTTGCGATTGGATGAAGTTCGGCGTCGCGGTGAACGTGCCGAGCGCCGTCTTCCGATCGCCGAACGTCCACGTGCTCGCGCGCGGCAACGACGAGAGCACGACGCCGCGCGCCGCACCGCGCACGAGTCCGCCGAACGGCAACGAGCAGATCGCCACGTCCGCGGGTTTCGCGCGATACGCGCCGACGGCTTTCCAAGCGCGTGCGAGCGCGCTTCCGACGTCCCTCCCCTCGGGCGGTTCCGGACAATCGCCCGTGCCGAAGTCGCGCGTCGCCATCACGATCGGCACCCGTACCGGACCCGTCACGCGGAACGAACCCTTTTGCGGCGGGGCTTTCGCGAGCGCGTTGAGATCGACCGGACGCGCGGCCGAGCCGTCTCCGACGGCGAGCGACGCGCCCGTGCGCGCGTGCCAGGCGCGCTGGATCGCGATCGATCGGGCGACTGCGGCGCGCACGTCGACCGCCGCTCCCGTTTCGGGATCGCGGATCGTCGGACCGGGTGCGCCCGCGCGCATCGTCGCGGCCGTCGCCGTCGGATGCAACGCCTGCTCCGCGAACGCCGCGTCGAGCGTCCGTCGATCGCGTTTCGAGAGCAGTCTCCCGAGCACGGGATCGAGTTTCGCCGGATTGAGATACCGGAACGCCTTGCTCCGCGCGTCCGCCGCGCCCGTCGCGAGCGCGACGGAGACGAGCGACCCGACGACGATCGCGCGGCGCTTCATCGCACGGAGCTTAGCCCGTCACTTCGTTGAGGTGGCCGCTCGCGACGTCGAACACGAAGCCGCGAACGCGATCGCGATGCGGGACGAACGCCGACTCGCGCACGCGTGCCATGCCGCGACGGACGTCCGTCTCGAGGTCGTCGAACGCGTGAAACGCGAACGGCGGCTTCTGCCCGACTTCCGCCGCGATCTTCGCGCTGAGCTCGTCGTCGCGGAACGTGAGCATACCGCAATCCGTGTGATGGATGAGGATGACTTCGGTCGTTCCGAGGAGCCGCTGCGAGATCACGAGCGAGCGTTCCGCATCGTCGGTCACCACGCCGCCGGCGTTGCGGATGACGTGCGCCTCGCCTTCCTTGAGCCCGAGGATGCGGTAGATGTCGAGTCGTGCGTCCATACACGCGACGACCGCGGTGTGCAGTGCCGGGGGCATCGGTAACGCGCCGCGCCCCTCGTTTGCGGCGTACCGCGCGTTATTTTCGACGAATCTATCGGTTGCGCTCATGTGCTCTCGCGATCTGCTCCGGTCGGATGATGAGGAATCCGGCCACTTTCTGGATGCGGGCCGCAGACCTTGCTCCCTCCGCGGGCTCCGGCCGAAAGCGATGCTTCGTAGGGCCGTTCGCGCATCGAGCGACGCATCGCGAGAACGGGGCCGCCGCGCGCGAGATCCGCGATCGTCGCGCGCTCCGAAACGCGTTCGATCGTAACGGACGAGCGTCGGCGCGTACGCGTTTCGGGTATCGCCCTCGGACGACGGCGATCGCCCGCGCCTCGTCCAGGCTTCCGCGGAACCCGCGTGAAAAAACGTGGCTCGTTATTCGTTAGGGGGTTGCACCGTGCGACGTCATCGCTTCCACGCCTTCGTGACGGCGGCACTTTCGTTCGCGTTCGTCGCGACGCCGTTCGCTCCGACGCGCGCCGCTACGGCGACGGCCGTCGGCACCTTACCCGCGGCGATGCGGACGCGCATCCGCGCCGTCATCGCGCGCGATCTCGCGGCGTACGGTGGCAAGACGCCCGTTCCGGGCGTCTTGTTCGGCGTGTGGACGCCGGGTCGCGGGTCGATGGTCGAAGGGATCGGGCGCGCGCGACTCGCTCCCGCTCGACCGCTCTCGCTCGCGGATCACGTGCGCGTCGGAAGCAACACGAAGACGTTCGTCGTGACGGCCTTGCTCCAACTCGTCGACGAAAAGAAACTCGCGCTCGACGATCCGATCTCGCGTTTCGCCCTGCCGGTTCGCGTGAAGGACGGCGCGCACATCACCGTTCGCGAACTCATGGCGATGCGCAGCGGCATCTTCGAAGTCTACGCGCTCCCGGAACTCCAGCGAGCCGGCGTGAAACCGAACGTGGCGGTCGACCGCGTGAAGCTGACGCAGGAGGCCTGCGACGAGCCGCGCCTGTTCGCGCCGGGAACGAAATGGTTCTACAGTAACACGAATTATCTGCTCTTGGGGATGATCGTCGAGGCGGTCACGCACGAGAGGCTCGAACGCGTGCTCGCGGAGCGACTCTTCGTGCCACTCCATCTGGCGCGGACGTCGTTTCCGACGACGGACCCGGCGATGCCGCAGCCCTACGCGCACGGTTACGAACTCGTCGACGGACGCTGGGAGGATCGGACGGAGCTCTTCCCGCCGTCGCTGACGTGGGCGGCGGGCGTGATGGTCTCCGACGTTGCGGATATGAAGCGGTGGGTGGAGGCCTACGTGACGGGGACGACCAACGGGGCCGCGACGCAGCGCGCGCGACTCGCGTGCGGCGCGACGACCGAGCCCGGACTGCGATTCGGACTCGGCATCGGATGTTCGGCGGGCTGGTACGGCTACACGGGCGGACTCGCGGGATATAATACGGCGGCGTACTATCTGCCCGCGGAGCGGACGACGATCGTCGCGTTCGTCACGTCGCAGATCGACGAGCCGACTCCGGGCGTCGCGAACGCGATCTTCCGCGACGTCGCGCGGATCGTCACGCCCGCGCACGTTCCGTACGACGTGACGACGCGCTCGACGCGGTGTTCGCACGCGAAGGTCGCGGGCGTCCGATCGCCCGAGTGCGAGACGAAGTAATGGAAGGGCACGCGCTCGATTACGTCAACACGCTCGTGCAGAGCGGCACGTTCCTCGTCATCCTCATCACGGCGGTCGCGGCGGTCGTCCAACTACGCCACCTCCGTGCGAGTAACGAACTCGACGCGCTCCTGCGCCTCTCGGATCACTTACGGCATCCCGACATGCAGGAGGCGCTCCGCGTCGTCCAGCTCGATCTCGGCGCGCGGCTCTCCGACGCCGCGTATCGCGGCGAGCTCGCCGCGATCGGCTACATCGACGAACGGCGTCATCCCGAAATGGGCGTCTGCAACTGGTTCAACGAGGTCGGAACGCTCGTGAAGAATCGGCTGATCGACGAGGGGACGTTTCTCGACATCTTCAGCCGACTCGTCGTCTATTATTGGAACTGCCTCGAGCCCGTCGTCGCGATCTTACGGCGGCGGCGCGGTGCCGGTCAGTACGAGAACTTCGAATACCTCGCGATGCTCGCGCGGGCGTGGAACGAGCGGCATCCCGAAGGGGCGTACCCGCGCGGGAAGCCGCGCATTCCCATCGGAGATCCGTGGCTCGCGAGCGATTCCCGTCCCGAAAACGGGCGATGATGCGATCGCGCATCGTCGACGCGCCGCGACCGCAGGCACGCACGGGGGCGACGATGAGGAACGCCACGTGAAACGCAAGCGGGCCGTAGAACTTCTCGCCGCGTCCGCGCTCCTGCCCGGATGCGCGCATACCGATCGGTCCGGCGCGGGGACGGGCGGACGACGACCGTGGACCGTACCGCACGTCCTGCGCTACGCCGACGGCCAGGATCCCGTCGCGCTCAACCCGCTCGGTAACGTTCACGCGTCGACGAGCTGGCTCGCGCAGTTGTGGGGTGCGTGGCTCTTTCGCACGACCGCTTCGTTCGAACCCGTCGCCGAGTTGTGCAGCGAGGTCCCGACGCTCGAGAACGGCCTCATCACGCGCGACGGCCGTACGATCGTGCTCAAACTGCGCGAGGCGAATTGGTCGGACGGCGTGGCGTTCACGTCGCGCGACGTCGCCTTCAGCGTGAAGACCATCCTCGATCCGAACACGATCGTCACGTCGCGCGAAGGCTGGGAGCTCATCGAGCGCGTCGAGACGCCCGATCCCCGCACCGCGATCCTCCACCTGCGCGAGACCTTTAGCGGATGGGCCTCGACGTTCTTTTCGACCGGCGGCGCGAATCCGTGTCTGCTCCCCGAGCACATCGTCGGCCGGCAGAATCCGAACACGGGCGCCTACAACGCGAAACCCGTCGGCATCGGTCCCTTCGTCGTCGATTCGTGGGAGCGCGGGCAATCGGTCGAGCTCCGCGCGAACCCGAATTACTGGCGCGGGCTGCCGAAGTTGAAGAAGATCGTCTACAAGGTCGTGCCGAGCGACGAGACGCTCATGACGCAGTTGAAGACGCACGAAGTCGACCTCTGGCTCCAGATGAATCCGACGCAACTGCCGCAAGCGCGGGCGATCCCGGACGTCACCGTGGCGCGGAGGCCGTCCGTCTATTGGTGGCACCTCGATGTGAACTGCGCGAACGAGATCCTCTCGGACGTCGCGGTCCGGCGGGCGCTCGATTACGCGATCGACCGTAGCGCCCTCATCCAAAAGATCTTGAACGGCGCGGGCGAGACCAATTGGAGCGTGCTCTCGCCCGAGTCGTTCGCCCATAATCCGAAGGTCCGCGAGTATCCGTTCGACCTCGCGCGCGCGAACGCGCTCCTCGACGGCGCGGGATGGCATCGCGGCCCCGACGGCACGCGCGCGAAGGACGGCCGTTCGCTGCATTTTACGATCGCGTACGGCGCGGGTAGTTCGACGTGGGAGCACATGGTCGAACTCATCCGCCCGTCGTGGAAGGCGATCGGCGTGACGTTCGATACGAAGACGTATCAGACGAATCTCTATTTCGCGCCGTTCGCCGACGGCGGGATCGTCCAAGCCGGGAAGTTCGATATCTGCGCGTTCCAATGGGGCAACACCGCGAATCCGACGAGCATCGTCAACCTGTACGGTGCCGATCGGATCCCACCCAAAGGTCAGAACGATCTGCGATACCGCAACGCCGAAGTCACCGATCTCCTGACGCGCGCGACGCAAACGCTCGTGCGTTCCGAGCAGAAGACGCTCCTCGATCGCGCGCAGACGATCGTCGCCGAAGAATGCCCGACGTTTCCGATCGCGCAGAGCGTCGCGCTCTATCCGATGAACGTCGATCTCAAGAATTTCGAACCGAGTTCGCTCTCGCCGTTCGATTTCATGATGGACGTCGATATCTGAGGGCGCCGACCCCGACGTGCGACCGACGCGTCGGCGCCGAACCGTAAGGAGGCGTTACCAGCCTTCGGTTCCGGGTTCGCCTTTGATCGGACCCGCGAGATCGTCCGTGACCCAGCCGCCGTAGAATCCGCCGGGTTGCGGCCGCACGCGTTCCTCGCCGACGTAGCACGCGTCCATCCGCGACGCGTAGAACGCGAACCACCCCGCGATGCGCTCGTACCCCATGCCGAGATCCTCGAGCGGCTCGGGGTACGTCCACGCGCCCTCGCGGACGATCCGATCGCCCGCAATCACGTCGTAAGCGATCGCGACGCCCTTCCACTCGCAGATCGTCCACCGCGCCGCGGCGCGCAGCGCCCCGGCCGCGCAGTCGTCGGGATGGATGTAATAACACGGCGCGCCCGCGGTTTCGACGACGCGGAGCGCGCGCGTCGTCGCGGCGACGACGCTCCCGCCGAGCTCCACACGCACCGGAAGCGCGACGGCTTCGATCGCGGGTGGCCGTGGAAAATCCCACACGGAGCGTTGGCCCGCTTCCGGAACCGCGATCGCGCTCTCGGGCGGCCGGGGACCGAAGTGGGTGCGCGCGGAGCGGACGAGCGGGATCAGCTCGTCCGGACGCGGCGGCGCGCTTCGTCGCTTAATGGCTGAAGTAAGGGTCGAGAACGCTGACGGGCGTGATCGAGTCGATCGGCAAGCCGTTGCGATCGGCGCTCTCGCGAATCGCCGCTTCGCTCGGTCCATCGTAGATGCAGAACGTCTTGCGCTTATCGGCCGAGACGTACGAGTGCACCCACGTCACGTGGCTCTGCGCGTTGCCGTCGACGACGATCGCGCACGTCTTCGCGCCTTCCGCATTCGCCGGAATGTCGAGACCTTCGGGAAAGGTCCGTTCGACCATATATCGGGGCATGCTTCGTACTCCATCTTCCGTCGCGATCCGACGTCGCGTATTCGAGTTCGTAGGCGACCGTCGGAGCGACGAGCGAGCAATAGCTCGCTATCCGCTATCGTGCCGAACGATCCGACCCACTTCCTCCCGGAGCAAGCGGCCCAGACAGCGCTCTCAGGAGCGCCTGAGATTCGCGCGTTACGATGGATCGACCATGAAACGTCTTCTTACCGTCCTCGCGCTCGTCGCGACCACATCCGTCCCCGTCTTCGCGCAAGAGGGGCCGCCGCCGGGCCCGATGGGTCCGCCGCCCGGCGCCGCCGCACCGGCGAGCCCGTCGCCGCAACAGATCGCCGCAATGCAACAGTTCCGCTCGCGGATGGAGCAGATCCACCTCCAGGCGCGCGAACAGATGCTCGCGTCGCTCACGCCGGCCCATCGCGCCGCGGTCGCGAACGTCATCGGCCAGAGCGCCGTCTCGGCGAATCCGAATCCCGACGCCGTCGCCTCGCAGATCGACGCGATCCTGAGCCAGGGCGAGAAAAACGGCGTGCTCTCCGCCGAGTCGAACGCACGCGCGTCGTCGCGATCGCTCATGGAGTCGATGCACGCGCAGATGGAAGCGAACGCGCCGGCCGACGTCCGCGCGCGGATGCAGCAACGCGACGCGAGCCGCGGCCCCGACAAGAACCGGACGGGCGAACGCACTCCCGACGCCGGCCGCAGCCTGCTCCGTCTCGCGGAGTTCGGTCACGGCGCGGAACCGCCGGGCCCCGGCGGATTCCGCGGACCGCGCGGGATGTAGTCGGCTGAGGTCGGTCGGGCGTATTGCGGCGACGCGTTTGGTTTGCCGATAACGCCAGGACGAACGACCGATCTCGGCAAGAGATGCGAGAAGCCGAGCGACGACGCGCTCGGCTTTTTCGTCTGCGACGCGTCCGTTAATCGTCGAGATCGCGGCGGCGCATGATGAGGGATTTCGTGTCGATGCTCGGGGTCGCGGCGTCGGTCGGATCGGTACCCGGACGGGGGTTGAAGTCGGACGGGATGTGGTTTTCGATGCCGCGGAGGTAGTCGACGGGCGTCACGCCGATCGCGCGACAGCCGAGATGCGTCTGCTGCGGCAGATGCTCGACGTAGTACGGATCGACCCGCGCGTACGACGCGGGGAGCGGTGCGCGCGTCCCCATCAGGCGGCCCTCGTCGAACGCGTCGACGAGATTCGTGACGCCGCTCGTCTCGCCGTCGTCGGGACCGTAGTTCAATTTGCCGAGGACCTGTCCCGCGGCGAGCCCCTTCCGTTCGTCGGGGAGATCCGCGAGCGGCGTGAGCCCGAAGACGTCGTCGACGAACTTCACGACCGAACCTTGGTCGCCGTACGAGTGGACGACCGTGCGCGTCTTCGAGAAGGGCGAGATCACGAGTAACGGCACGCGCGGTCCGTTCGAGAGAAAGTCCTGCGGCACGTTTCCGACGCCCGGTCCGATCGAACGGAGCGGCGGCGCGACGTGATCGTAGTCGCCTTCGGAATCGTCCCACGTCACGACGATCGCGCTCTGATTCCAATACTTACTCGACGCGATCGTGTTGACGGTCTGGGCGACGAGCGCCTCGCTGATCTGCGCGTCCGAATACCCGGGGTGATCGTCGTCGCCGTTGAAATTCTGTTGGACGGTCGCATCGGGATCGGCGGGTTTGAGGCCGAGGAAATTCTGGAAGCCGCCCTTCGCGTAGAACACGCCGCCGCCGGTCGGTAACTCGCCCGCGTGGATCTCTTTCGAAAGATCGTTCAATCCGTGCAGGTATTCTCGCTCGGCGCTGTTCGCGATGTAGCCGAAATACTGCGGACCGTTGTGGTGCGTCACGTAGTTTCCGAGGCTCGCGGACGCGGTCGGCTGACCCGGCTCGCGATCGTACCCTTCCTGAAACCAACCCCAACGGACGGGTTCGGCGTGCTTCGAAGCGGTCGCGACGAGATCGTCGCCGACGTCGGCGAAATCGATGCCCGCTCGGGCGTCCGTGGCGCGCAGCTTCACGGCGTTCTCGCCCGCGAGCGTGAGCGGAAGCGTCGCGTACGTGAGGTTGAGTTGCTCGTTTGCCGGCGACGCGCCGTCGCCCGGATTGAACGGACCCCACGCCGGATCGCGATCGTTGAGAACCGGAACGCCCGCGACGACGCCGCTTCCGTTATCGGTGTAGGCCTCGCTCGGATGTAGCGCCGCTTGCGTCTCGCCGACCTGCGCGCCGATGATCGCGAGATTCCCCGACGTCGACGGTCCGAGATACGACGAGAACACGTGATCGTACAGCGTGAAACGATTCGCATAGTTCCAGAGGAGCGGGACGGTATCGCAATCTTCGTGCGCCATCGCGAGTTCGCCGTATTGCTTGGCTTGAAGCGTCGGCACCGTCGCGCCGGCCGGCGTGTGTTTGGCCTCCTCGACGAGCGAGAAACGATCCATCCGCGAGCCGTTCGGCGTGACGTCGATCTTCGAGATCAAGCGCGGATGCGAGTGGTCCACGTCGTCGGTATCCGCGGCGAACTCCGCGGGACCGATGCGAAACGGCTCGACGATCCCGTAAGACCCGTCGACCTTTTGAATCGGCTGGCGATACCCGAGCGTCTCGCCCGAGGGTTGCGAATAGATGCCGTCCGCACCCGGAAACGTCCCGAAATACGAGTCGAACGATCGATTCTCTTGATAGATCACGAACACGTACTTGACGCGCTCGCGCAGGGCCGAGATCATCGCTCGCTCTCGCGCGAGCGCGGCGGATGCGCCTGCGGATCGCACGATCGTCGGCGCGGTTCCGAGCGAACCGGCGTCCGTCGCGCCGGACGTCGCGAGCGCCGCCACGGCACAGCACGCGGTGAGACGTCGAATCTCCAAAGTTTCCTCGCATCGTATCTGAAGTGGGCGCGACTCGCGCGGAAGCCGGGCGTGCCGTTACGTCGCACTATATCCGCGCCGGGTTAACGCCGGCTTAAGACGACGCCGCCCGCGCCGGAGGTCCTCCCGGTCGGCGGCGGGCGACCCGATGACGATCTCGCACGACTCGCGTTTCCACGACCTATGCGGAATCGCGCGCGGCCGATCGACGGGCGGAAACCAATCGAGCCGGGCGAGCGTCGTGCACCATCATGAAGGCTGCAATCGTTACCTCCGCCGACGCACCGTGGGAAGTCCGCGACGTCGAGACCCCCGAACCCGGTCCCGACCAGGTCGTCATCAAGATCCACGCGAGCGGGCTCTGCTATACCGACGTCCATCAGGCGCTCGGTCATTTCGGGATGAAGTATCCGATGCGACTCGGTCACGAGCCCGTCGGCGAGATCACCGCGATCGGCTCCGCCGTCACGTCGCGCAAGGTCGGCGATCGCGTCGGCGTGGCGTGGATCCAGTCGTCGTGTAAGCGCTGCGAGTGGTGTCTGCGCGGGCTGCCGCAGAACTGCGCGAAATCCGTCCAAGCCGCGATCCACATGCCGGGCGGTCACGCGGAATATCTCCTGGCCTTCGCCGACGCGACGATGCTCCTCCCCGACGGCATCTCGTACGAACAGGCCGCCCCCATCTTCTGCGCCGGTTTCACCGTGTACAGCGGCTTGCGGATCGCGGAACCCCAGCCGCACGAGCGCGTCGCGGTCGTCGGCATCGGCGGGCTCGGACACCTCGCGGTTCAGTACGCGCACGCCGCGGGCTTTCACACGATCGCCGTGACGAGTTCGCCCGACAAGCACGATCTCGCGAAGGAACTCGGCGCGGACGAAGTCGTCGCCGACGGTAAGGCACTGAAGCGATCGGGCGGAGCCGACGTCGTCCTCGCGACGAGCAATTCGAACGAGGCGATGATGGCGGCGGTCGCCGCGCTCCGTCCCGACGGCCGACTCGTCGTGATGGGCGTCGACGGCGCGACGCAGTTCTCGTTCTCGCCGATGGCGTTCCTCAACAACCGCATCCGCATCGTCACCTCGTCGCAGAACAATCGTCGCGATCTCTTCGAGGCGCTCGCCTACGTCGCCGAAGGCAAGGTCCGCGTGTTCACCGAGACCTTCGCGCTCGCCGACGTATCGAAGGCCTACGATCGCGTCGCGAAGGGCGAGGCGCGCTTCCGGGCGGTCGTGTTGCCGAACGCGTAGCATCGGCGCACGCGTCGCGCCGTGAACGCAGAGCGTCGGTCGGCGCGTCGCTCGGACTCGAAACGCGGGGCGGGGGCGACGTTACTCGACCGCGAGCGACGCCTCGGCGCGAACGTCGTCGGGTCCGAGCGCGGCGCCCATCTCGCGCAGCGCGCGCGCGGCCGCCGGATCGAGCGAGACGACGAGCCGCGCGTCGAGGCGCGCGCGGAGATCGGCCGCGATCGCGTCGGTGCGCTCTTCGCGACGGGCCTCGCGCGCCTCCACGTACGCCGCCAGACGCGCCGCCCGGCGCGCGTCGCCCGCATCGCACGCGAGCGACGCGACCGCGAGCAGGCCGCAGGCCGAGAGTTCCACCGACGCCGCCGTCGCGCGCCGCAACGCTTCGCGGATCCGCTCGCGCGCGTCGTCGGATTCGCCGAGAGCGTACGACGTCGCGGCGGCGACCGCGAGCGCTTCCGCCGCGCCCACGGGGATGTCGAGCCCGAGGTAGCGCGTCGCGGCCGCGCGCGCGAGCGCGTTCGCGAGGGCGACGTCGCGCGCGAGATATTCCGTCTCCGCGCGCGCCAGTTCCACGAGCGCGACGCCCGCACTCTCGTCGATCGCCGAGAAGATCTCCGTCGCGGTCTCGAAATCGGCGCGCGCATCGTCCAGGCGGCCCTCGGCCGTGTGACAGCTCCCGCGATTCGCGAGGACGTTCGCGTAGCCGCGCGTCTTGGTCGTTCCCTCCGCGGCGTGGAGTCGGATACCGCGGTCGATCGCGACGCGCGCCTCGTCGATGCGACCGCCGTTCAGTAACGCCGATCCGAGCCCGCCCAGGAGGTACGTGAGTCGCGAGTACGCGCTGATGTCGACGCCCGCTTCGGAGAGCGGCGCGAGGATCGCGACCGCGCGTTCGTACGACTCGATCGAGCGACGACCGGTGAGGTAGCTGCCGCGGATGCCGTAGAGCCCGCCCGCGAGCAGCGGTTCCGCCGCGGCATCGAGCGCGTCGAGACTCTGCTCCGTCCACAGCAGACCCTCATGCGGCGCGCGAAACCACCAGTAGCCGCAGAGCGCGCGCAAGACGATCCGTGCCGCGATCGCCGGTCTTCCTGCGTCGAGCGCCCAACGCATCGCGGCGCGCGCGTTATCGACTTCGGCTTCCATTTCGGAAAACCACGCGTCGGACGCGACGTACGCGAGGTGCATCCGCGCGCAGAAGGCGACCATCCACTCCGCGTGACGGAGCGCGATCTCGTCGCGTTCGCCGCTCTCGTCGAGTTTCTCCAGCGCGAACGCGCGCATCGATTCCAGGAGTTTGCCGCGCGGGGCATCGCGCGTGCCGCCGCTCCCCACGAGCGATTTATCGACGAGCGATTCGAGGATGTCGAGCGCGTCGAAGGCGTCGATGTCCGCACCCGAGCAGACGGTCTCGGCGGCGTCGAGCGTCCAGCCGCCGGCGAAGATCCCGGCGCGCCGCAAGAACGCGCGCTCGCGTTCGTCGAGCAGATCCCAGCTCCAACTGATGAGCGCGTACATCGTGCGCTGACGCGGCAGCGCGGTCCGACTTCCGCCGGTCAACACGCGGAAGCGTTCGTCGAGTCGCTTCGCGAGGTGCGGGACGCTGAGCACCTTCACGCGCGCCGCCGCGAGTTCGATCGCGAGCGCGATTCCGTCGAGGCGACGGACGATGTCGGCGACGGTTTCGGCGGAATCGTCGTGGAGCACGAACTTGCCGTCGGCCGCGTGCGCGCGTTTGACGAAGAGCGCGACCGCGCCGTAACGCAACGCATCGGCGGCCGAGAGCGGACCGCGCGGCGGGACCTCGAGCGTCGGCACGTGGACGACGCGTTCGCCCGCCAGGCCGAGCGGTTCGCGCGAGGTCGCGAGCAGGTTGCATTCCGGCGACGCGCGCACGATCTCGCCCACGATCTTCGCCGCGTCCGCGATGACGTGCTCGCAGTTATCGAGCACGATGAGCATCTTCCGCGTCCGGACGTACTGCACGACGACGTCGCTCGAACTGCGACCGACGACGCCGCCGAGTTCGAGTGCGGAGGCGATCGCATCCGCGACGAACGCGCCGCTCGCGAGCGGCGCGAGATCGACGAACCACACGCCGTCGGCCGACCCGTCGACGAGTTCGGCCGCCGCCTGAATCGCGATGCGCGTCTTGCCCACACCGCCCGCGCCGAGCAGCGTGACGAGTCGCGACGACGCGACCTCCGCGACGACCCGGGCGACGAATTCGTCGCGTCCGACGAGCGCGTCGAGTTGGAGCGGGAGATTATTGCGGAGGTTGTCGAGCGATCGCAGCGGCGGAAACGTATCGCGCAGATGCGGCGCGACGAGTTGCGAGACGCGTTCGGCTTCGGCGAGATCCTTGAGTCGGTGTTCGCCGAGATCGCGAAAGCTCGCGCCCGCGGGAAGACGCGGCCGCGCGAGGGCGGTCGCCGCCGCGGAGAGGATCACCTGACCGCCGTGCGCGGTCGCCACGAGCCGCGCGACGCGATTGACGGGCGGCCCGAAATAATCACCGTCGCGCTCGTCGCACGATCCCGCGTGAATCCCCATCCGCACGCGCAGGCCGTCGACCGCGGAGAAGTCGGCCGCGTCGAGATCGCGCTGGGCCTCGAGCGCCGCGACGACCGCATCGTCGGCGGAATGGAAGGCGACGCAGAACGCATCGCCGATCGTCTTGAACACGTGGCCGCCGCTCCGCGCGATCGCGGCCCGCATCAGCGCGTCGTGGAGCCGCACCGCATCGCGCATCGCGTCCGGCGCCCGATCCCAACGGGTCGTGCTCCCTTCGATGTCGCTGAACAAGAACGTGACGGTACCCGTCGGTGCGGAAGCCGCCGACGCTTCGGGGCGATCGACCGCTCCGAGCTCCATTCGAAGGGATTCGCGCTCCCGCGACCGCGTCCATCGTCGTCGATCCGAACGGGTCGTCCGCGACGCGCGATCGGCGTAGGTGGGGGTGGGGAGCCAAGCATCCGGGCGACGACGTGGGTTCGCCTCGGCGCGCGCCGGGGGAGATGCGCGCGGGCGGAG